>JADYYC010000409.1 GCA_020853835.1 Anaerolineales bacterium | reverse complement strand
TGGTGTGCATCACGATATACAGGTAGCTGCCCCAGTCATCCAGCTTGGGCGAATGGTTTTCCTGGAGCGCGTCGTCGATGGCGAGAGGATGAAAGTGAAACCTGTCGCGCAGGATGGGTTCAGCCTCTTCATTCGAGGCGCCCTGAAAATCGACCCAGGTCACCCCCTGTGGGTCGTGCAGACCGATCTCAAGGTCGATCAGATTGAGATCGGTGTGGAGCTTGTCATCTGCAGAAAAATGTAAAGTCCGTATCATGTGCGTCCACCCGTGTAAAGATGTTTTTTCCTTTTCAATAATTCCATGCCCGCTCGATCCAGTCCTGGTTCTCGAAGATCCAGCCTTCGACCGGCTCGGGCTGCTGACGCTCCACCCGCACCTGCCACCAGGTCTGCCCATTGGCATCAACCGGGCCGGCGATGATCTCCAGAATCTCGCCCGGCGCAGCGATCTGAACAATGCGAGCGTCGCGGCCAGGGGAGCCGCGCAGGGCGAGGTTGACCGCGGCCGGCCTGACGCGATAGAACTCGCCAACCCGGTAGGCCAATACGTCGAGCGGGACGCCCTCGGGGAGATACAGGGACCGCGCGACCCACTCAGGGGGCGGCGGGGGCGCGTCGACCAGCATCCGACGCCAACCGGTCTGGCTGATCACGCGGGCGCGCGGCTGCGAGAACTCGTAATACGCATATATCCCTCCCTGGGCGACCAGCACTTCGCCGTTGAGCGGCGCCAGGACGTAAATCCGATCCACGCCGCCCACGCCAACCTGTAGAACCCGCTCGCCCCCGTAGTCGAGTTCCGCTAAGTCCGTCCAGGGAGGCTGGCTCAAACTCTTGTTTTCCCCAGCGACGAGCATGTCTGTGAAGAGGCGCTGTTCGGCGGGGCCCAGGGGCGCCTGGATCAGAGCGAAGTCGGAGGCCTCCAGCGGCTCACCGCGGAGTTCTTTCACCGCGATATCACCCAAACGCTGCAGTCGGTCGGCGAGGTCGAGCATTTCGAGCAACAAGCGGCTCAGACCGTCCGGCGCGGGGCTGGACGAGAACACGCCAACCAGATCGCGCTGTTTCAACCCCTCGGCTGCGCTAAACGCGAGCCGGGAAAGGCGATAGAAGACCTGCGGGTCAGGTTCCACAAACGCGGGGGCAGGCGGCGCGGCCGGCGGATGAGTTTCAATATCCGCCGAGGGCGCGGGGGCGAACGCGGAGATATCGTATTGCAGCTCTGCCCAACTGCCCAGGGCGCTGTTCAACTCCTTATACGCCCAGCCAGGCGTCTCGAGATAGGGCAGGTTCACCGCCCCCGGCGGCGCCGGCTGAGCGCCCCCGAGTTGGGCGCGGAAACCCTCCAGCCACAGGCTGCGCGCTGAAGCCGACCACTGGGCCTCCGTCTGGCTTTCTACAGCTGCCCGCAGGCAGCCGATCTCATCCGGATAGCTACGAAATTCGGCGCCGCTCTGCTGCATGGCTTCGAGGGCGGTCGAAGAGCCGAGGACAGCCATCAACTCCAGCCCACCCGGGAGCAGGCGCGCCGCGTCCGGGCTCGAGGGCGGCGCAGGAACCAGGTTCTCCAGGATCAGGCCGTCCAGCCGATAGCGGGCGCCAAAGAAGCTCCAGGTTTTCGGGCCTGGCAGGTCTGCTGAGGCGAGGGGAAGCGGGGGGTCGAGCTGGGGAAAAGGCAGATCGCCCAGCAGCATCCGAAAGGTCTCCCGCTGCGGGGCGTCTTGCAAGCCCAGGATCGTCAGGTTCCGCCCAAAGGCCTGATCCATCAAGATGGCGTATTCCGCGGGACCGCCCGCGGCGCGGGGCCCGCTGATGAAATTCAACGTTTCGGCGAGGCGCGCCCACGCCACGGCAGCCGGGCCATCCGCAGTTTGCGCCTGTCTCAGCGCGAGCGTGACGATGAGCGGGGCAAAATTCAGCCCAGCACTTGTATCGGGCGGGAAAACGACCCGCTCCAGCCAGGTCAGGGCGCGGTAATAGCCCTGAAGTTCGGAGGTAGCGGCGAAACGCCCGGGAGGCCGGTAGCGCGTGAAATCATCCCGATATGCGGGGATCAAAACCGAGCCCTCCACCCCGTGGGCGGCCATGATCTGCGCGACCTGGGCGCTCGCTAGGGGTTCGAGTTCGGGATCGAGCGCGGCGGTTGGATCGAGCAGGCGCAGCGCCACGGCGAGGTAAGCGGCGGCCAGCTCCGCCGGCTGCTCCAGATCCGACCCTGCGACGAGCGGGCGGTATGAAAGAGTCTCCGCCAGGGTCGCCTGGATCAAATTCTGCAAACGGCGCTTCAGCTCCTCGCGCTCCAGGGCGGACAGCAGCTCGTCAAAGCTGATTTTGAGGGCGTGATAGGCGGCGTCGCTGGTCAGGTAATAGGGCTGACCGTAAAAGAGGGCGATCCTGTGGCGCAGATCGTCAAAATGGCTCTCCCGGCTGTGCACGATCACAAACCCCTGCTGCGCAAGCTGCTCCCTCTGGCGCAGGGTCAGACCGTCGGCGACCGAACGGTTGCGCACACGCGCCAGCGGGTAAGGCAGGCTGAACCGCGCCGGTCCCGACGATTCAACCAGGTTATCCTCTGGCTGCCACTCCTGCAGATCGACGCCGGCAAACGGCTCAACCCCTCGATAAGGGATGAGGGCCAGCTCACCCGGCGGCGGGGCGGGGGTGTCCGGCGGAGGGCTGAGCACGGGAGCCTGGGTGGGGCCGGCGGCAACCGGCGGCGGGCCGGGAGTGTCCGCAGCGGAAGGAGGGCGCGGCGTGGCCTTGAGCGGCGGCGGGGTAGGCATAAGCTGGCAGGCCAGGAGGCTCGCCAGCACGGCAAGCGAGAAACCAGCCCGTTTGAGCTTCGGGGAACGCCCAATCCGCGGCAGCATCGCCATCATCGGGGCGAACTTCGCCTCACTGAACGATCGTCTGCAAGGTGTAATTGGCGCTGGCGCCAGTTGATACCGCCTCGATCATATAATCCTGCGTGGCGGGCAGGACGCCCGTCCAACTGGTCTGCCCCATCACGGAGCGCACAAGCGGGCTGCCATCCTGCATGCCGTAGATGGTGAGGAAGATATCATTTGCAGGCGACAAAATGTTCACGGTCATCGTCTGGCCCGCGAGCGCGCGCAGCAAATAGAAATTCACCTCTCTCCCCTGCAAGAAGCCGTTCACCTGCGCCGAAATCGCGCCTTTGGCAAACTGGATGCGCGCGGGGACGATGACCTGCAGCGTGTAATTGCTGGCCTGCGCCGAAGAAACCAGGCTGATGCGGTAATCCTGCGTGCCCGGCAGGACGCCGGAAAAGGCGGCGCTGCCGGCTGAAGGGCGGAGGAGCGGGACGCCATCCGACAGCCCGGTGACGCCCAGGAAAACGTCGTTGTTTGGCGTGTACACGTTTACCAGCATCGTCTGACCTTGCAGGGCGCGCAAGACATAGTCTAAACGCTGGTTAGGCTGTATCTGACCTTCCACGGTTGCCGAGGTCGCACCGCTGGCAAAGCGGATGCGGGTTGCATTGCCCTGCGCAGCCGGCGGCGGGGGTTGAGACGGAGGCGGAGGCGGGGGCGGGGGCGGGGGGTTATAAGCCTGGGCGGTGCTGGTCTGCGCCGCCGCGATAGCCGTAGCCTGGGCAATTTGGGCAGCCGAGGTGCTCGCGAGGGAGAGGGCGGTCCCGGTCGCCATGAACGATCCTGCGCTCAAGGTGGCCTGGCTGCTGACCTCGGTTTGGGTGGCGTTGTAGGCCGCGGCGCTCGCCGTGGCGGTGACATCCAGCCCCAAACCGGCAGCAGTACCGGTCGCTTCAAGCTGCTGGGCGGCGATCGTCCCCGCCGCGGCCGCCTCTACGGTGCTGGCCGATCCATTTCCCTGGCCGGACGGGGCGCGCAACGGCAAACCACATGCCAGCGCGCCGATCAACAATAAAAGCCAGGCGCTGATCCATCTTTTTTTGTACATTTTTACTCCTCGAACCACAACACTCAAGTCACCGAGCGAGCCAACGCCGTGAGACCGAGCACCAGCAGGCCCAAGATCAGGTTAAGCCGCAGCAAACGCAGCTCCTGGCGGCTCAACCGTTCACCGGCGGCGGCAGGCTGATCCGACCGGGCTGCGCTCGCCTGCTGGAGCGCGGCGCGGCTCAAACCGGGCAGGACAGCCCAGGTCATATAGGCTGAAAGCCCGGTCATGACAAGAAAAAGAATGTGCTTAACCAAGATCGCAACCGCCCAAAGGTTGTGAACTGCCAGGAAACCCGCGTAATTCGGGTTGGCGCTCATCTGAAACAGCCCGGTGCCGGCGAGCAGCGCGAGGCAAAACCAGCCGACCGGGTCCAACCGCCGCTGCAAATCCGCGAGCAGTAAAGCAAATTGCTCCGCTGGGAGGGACCGGCGTGCGGCGGGGAGCACGAAGATCGAAAGCGCAGCCAGCCCGCCGATCCAGACCACGGTGGCGATCATGTGCAGCCAGTATGCCAGCGTCAAAGCCCAGGCAGAGGGGGTCATGGGGTCTGGGTGGCTTTGGACTTTTTGGGTTTCGGCGTCCCCGCCGGCTTATCCCCTGCCCCGGAGCAGCTCTGAGCCGCAAGCTCACCCGCCTGCTGCACCGCGGGGTCGGGGGAGATATCATACGACTGCTGATACGCCCGCACCGCGGCGCAAAACTGTCCGCGGCGGGCGAGGGTGTTGCCATATTCGAACAACGCCTGGCGCAGGCGCTCGGTGGCGGTCATCTTCGAGCCGTCCATCAGGTTGGGCAAGTTTGGCGCGACTTCGGAGAAATATTTGACCGCCTGCTCCCAATCGATATCCCAGAAGCTCGCCCCGGTGATATAGAGGCTGCTCCAACTCAGGAGCCCCTGCGCTTCGGCGTCCAGGGGGCCAAACTGGTTCGCCAGCGTGAGATCGTAAATCCCGCCTTCCAGGTCGGCGGATTTCAAGATTTTGTCCCGTCCGCGGTTGCGCAGCGCGAGAAAGAGCAAGCCGTCGATCTCGACCGCCCGATAGGTCGGGTCGAGCTTGCGCAAGACCAGCAGCGAGTCGATCGCGGTTGTCCAGTCGTTGGCGGCCAGGGCTTGCTGAGCCTGGTCGAAGCGCTGCTGGCTATCGCGCGTGTCGGGGGTGGGCGTGAGGGTCGCGGTGGGCAGCAAAGTCGGCGTGGCGGTGGTATTGAGCTCCAGCAGCACCTGAGCCAGTTTTTCGGTCACGCCGGGGTAATTCGAATCGAGCTGGATAATGTATTCGAACCGCTGGCGGGCGCGATCAAAAGCGCCCTGTTCCATATCCTGTAACCCCAGTTCATATTGTTCGGCGACCACCTGAGCCACCTGCGTTCGTTCGGCGCTCTTGCGCAGGCTGATGCCGGACGAATACCCGCCGAATCCGCTGATCAACAAGACCGCGACCAGCACCGTAAACCCAACCAGTGGATAAAAGAACCAGGGCAGCCCCTTGCGCCGCCCATTATTCATCTTGACGGGCGGGGGAGAGGCGGACGGCGGGCCAGCCGGCGCAGGCTGGAGGGTTTCCGAGGCGGGCTCCACTTCGAAAACCCCGGTGTCTTCATAGCCGCGGGAGAGCGCGGCCCCCGCCAGGGTGGCAGACAGATCCGATTCCGCCTCGCCGGGGACGGGTTCTGCAACCGGGGTGGCCTGGGTCACCTCCAGGTTGGCGGGTTCATTCTGCGCTCCGGCCTCCGGCGTGGCGGGTTGACGCTCTGCCCCGGATTCCAGCCGCACCGGGCGGGTTTCTTCGATCGGCAAACGATCCGCCGGCTGGGGGGCGCCCTCCGGCGTTTGATTTTGATCCTGAATTGAATTTTCCATGCGGCCCATTATACCGCGCCGGAGGGGGGAGGATGTCGCGGTATAATCGCCGCATGTCCGAGTTCCGCTTCTATCATCCCATCGAGGTGCGCTACAGCGATTTGGACCCCCAGGGCCACGTCAACAACGCCCGTTACATGAGCTATTTCGAGCAAGCCCGGGTGGAGTACGTCCGAAACCTGGGTTTATGGGCCAGCGGGTCATTTATGGACTTTGGGATCATCCTGGCGGAAGCCAGGATCACTTTTCTTTCCCCTGTGACCTATGGGATGGCGCTGCGGGCCGGGGTACGCGTCAGCCGGTTGGGGAACAAAAGCATGGCGATGGAATATCGCCTGGAAGAGGGCCTCAACGAAGCGGCCCTCTGCACCGGCTCATCTGTGCTGGTGACGTATGATTATCACAGCAAGGCGACCATCCCTATCCCCGAGCACTGGCGGCAGGTCATTCGCCAGTTCGAGCGCCTGGATGAGATTTCCGAACCGGCTCAGACCGCAAATTCGTGAGCAACCAACCAGTTCCACAATTTTTTTGGAGAATACTGATGCTGCCTCCAATCGATGAACCCTTTTTGCTTGAATTCTTGAGCGGGCTTTTGAACGTCCCCAGCCCGACCGGGTTTACCCACCTGGGGATTGAATTCGTCCGCGAGGCGCTCTGCGCCTATCCCGAATTAGAGCTGCACCTCAACCGCAAAGGCGCGCTGGTCGCCATCTGGCCTGGCGAGCAGAGTTCGATCTCGCGCGCCTTGACGGCGCACGTCGACACCCTCGGCGCTATGGTCAAGGAGATCAAGCCGAGCGGGCGGCTGCGGTTGACCAGAATAGGCGGGCTGCAGTGGGGGTCGGTCGAGACCGAAGGCTGCACGATCTTCACCCGCGGCGGGAAAAAGGTGCGCGGCTCTCTGATGGCGGATAAGGCTTCCGCTCATGTATACAGTAGTGAAGCCAGCGAGCAGAAGCGTGACGACGCCAATATGGAGGTGCGTTTGGACGCGGTCACGCACTCCGAACAGGAGACGCGGGCGCTGGGGATCGAGGTGGGCGACTTTGTGGCCTTCGACCCGCGGGTCGAGACCCACAACGGCTTTGTGCGCTCGCGCTTTCTGGACGATAAAGCCTGCGTGGCCTGCGTGGTAGCGGCGGTACAGGCGATGCACGCGGCGGGGCTCAAACCGCGCCAGAGCACCTGCCTGCACTTCAGCAATTACGAGGAGGTGGGTCATGGCGCGGCGGCGGGCATTCCCGATTCGGTTTCCGAGCTAGTGGCAGTCGATATGGCGGCGGTCGGCGAGGGCCAGACCTCCGACGAGTTTCACGCCACAATCTGCGTGAAAGATTCGGGCGGGCCCTATCACTTCGAACTGAGCCAGCGCCTGCGCACGCTGGCAGACGAGTACCACATCCCCTACAAAACGGACATTTATCCCTTCTACGGCTCGGACGGCGAAGCCTACTGGCGCGCCGGCGCCGACGTGGCGGTGGCCTTGATCGGGCCCGGCATCGACGCTTCGCACAATTACGAGCGCACCCACATCGAGGCGCTGACAGCGACCACGCGCTGGATCATGGCGTACCTGCTGTCCTGAAGACGGTTTGTGAGCTTAGAAGATCAAAAATGCGATTCGACGCCAGCCTGCCCCCTGCCGCGTTGACCTCCGTCCCGGAGACGGCGCGCCGCGCCGAAGCGCTCGGTTTCGACGGGATCTGGTCATCCGAGACCATGCACGACCCCTTCCTGCCGGGGGCTTTGATCGCCGAGCACACGCAACGCTTACAGTTTGGGACAGCGGTCGCGATCGCCTTTGGACGGAGCCCGGCCACGCTGGCTTACACCGCCTGGGATCTGGCGCAGGCATCGAAGGGGCGCTTCATCCTGGGCCTGGGCACCCAGGTCAAACCCCACATCGAGAAGCGCTTTGGGATGCCCTGGCCTGACTCGGTAACCGGCAAGCTGGGCGAGCAAATCGGCGCAATCCGGGCTTTCTGGCGCGCCTGGCAAACCGACGAGAGGCTGGATTTCCGCGGCGAATATTACCGCTTGAGCCTGATGACCCCGTTTTTCAACCCCGGCCCGATCGAGCACCCCAATATCCCGATCTATGTTGCGGGGGTCAACCGGGGGCTGGCGCGGCTGGCGGGCGAGGCCGCGGACGGCTTCGTGGTGCACCCTTTTCACTCGATCCGCTACCTCGACGAGGTCTTGAAACCGGCGATCGAGAAGGGCCGAGCAGCCGCGGGACGCCCCAGAGCGGACTTTGCCATATCCGCCACGGCCTTTGTGGTCACCTCTCGCGAGGAAGACCTGCTGGTGCGAACCCAGATCGGGTTCTACGCTTCCACGCCATCCTATCAGCCGGTGATGGCCCTGCACGGCTGGCAGGACACGGCCGAGCGCCTTTCGGCGCTGGCGCGCCGGGGCGACTGGGGCGCTATGCCGGCCCAGATCAGCGACGAGATGCTGCAAACCTTTGCCGTCGTCAGCCCGGCTGAAGAGCTTGGCGCCCGCCTGAAAGAACGCTACGGCGGACGGGCCGACCGCCTGGGCCTCTACCTGCCCTTTACGCCCGGCGAGCGAGATGCATTTTGGGCCCGGCTGCTCTCGGATCTCCAGGAAACTCAACTATAACCGTGAGACACCCAATAAAAAGACGCTTCCAGCTATTACAGCTTTCGCTGTTGTTGTTCTTCGCCCTGGGCTGCGGGCTGTTATCCGAGCCGATGACGACC
>JADYYC010000408.1 GCA_020853835.1 Anaerolineales bacterium | reverse complement strand
ACGATGACGTCCACATCCACCGGGCCGTACCCCTCGTACACGCCATCCGCCACGGTGTATTCCGGCTTGTTGAAGCTGATCCAGCCGGCGGTGACCAGCTCATAGGCGCCGATGTCGCACGCCGGGGTGCCGTTCTCGTCCCCGTCCACGGGGCGGAAAACGCCGCGCTGGTCGGCTTGGGCGCAGTATTCTGCCCGGCCGGTGTCGATAGCCGGGCTGCCGGGGAGAAGCGCATGGGTGGCGGTGGTGGAGCGGCCGTCCAGGATCAGCACATCCAGCTTGGGGTTCTGGTTCTTGATGTCTCCGGGCCAGCTCAACGCGCACGAATTGACGTCTTCCAGGTTGCGCCCGAGCGAGATGATCTGGCTCTGTACGCCGCGGTTGAGGCAGTTTGGATCGGCCCCGTTTCGGGCGAAAATGGTGTTGGCGATATGGACGCGCCCGTTGTAATTGTACAGGCTGGCGCCCGCGCTGGCGTTGTTCCCGTAGAAGGTGGTGTGGGTGAGGCGCAGTCTGGAGGTGTTGAAAATCCCGCCGCCGCCTTCGTAATCCTGCGGATTGCCGCTGGCGGTGTTGGCGCTGAGGGTCACGTTGGTCAGATCGGCCGTGCCGACGGTGTTGTAAATACCCCCGCCGCTCGCCGCGGCCTGGTTGCCGTTGATGGTGACCGCGTTCAGCCTGAGGGTGTAGTTGCTGTAGATGCCCGCGCCGAATTCGGCCAGGTTGTCCTTGATGGTTGATTCGAGCAGCGTGATTTGCTTGTCGTTGTAGATCGCGCCCCCCTCGCCGAGGGCTTCGTTGTCGGAAAAAGTCACGCCGGTGAAATACATCTCCGCCGAATCGGAGCCGCTCACCCCGCCGCCGCGTCCGGCTTTGTTGTTCAGGATCGTGGTGTTGTCGATATTCAAAGGTCCGTCGCTGTAGATCCCGCCGCCCTCGCGGGTGTCAAAGCTGCCGTTGTCCTGGATGAGGCTGTTGATGATCTTCATATAGCTTAAAGAGTTCGAGATGCCGGCCCCCTGGACCGCCTGGTTCCCCGAGATGACCACGTTCTCCAGGCTGAGCGTGCCCCGGTTCAGGATGCCGCCCCCACCCAGGTTGTCGTCGACGGGGGTCAGGCCGCCGGTGATGGTCAGCCAGGTGATCGTAACCGCCGCGCCCGCATGGATGTAGAAGGCGCGGTCGAGCGAGGCGGCGTCGATGATCGTGATGTCCTGCCCGTTGCCATTGATGATCAGGCTCTCCTTGATATTGAAGTCGCCCGTCAGGTTGTTGGTCTCGTTCGCTCCGGCGCGGCTGATCTTATAGGTCTGCGTCCCTGCCAGGCCGAACTCGATCGTGTCCACGCCGGGGTGGGTGTTGGCGGCCTGGATCGCTTCGCGCAAAGAACAGTGGTCGTCGCAGGCGCCGTCCATCGTGTCGTCGGTCGTGGTGACCGTGTAGACCGCGCTCGCGCTTTGAGGGGGCGTATACGCCGGGGCAAAGCCGGCCAGCCAGATCCCTGCCATGAGAAGGCGAGGAAACCATCGAGATAAATTCATGGCGCAATGCTCCTGTCGTGGTCTTGGGGATGTCGAGGGAATGGAGCAGGCCGGATGGATTGTCCGGCCTGCTTGGAAAATCGTTGGTTTACCGGCAGCCTCCCAGGTCGGGCGGGGTGAGGCAGATCGTCGGGGTGTAGGTAGGCGTGCGGGTCGGCCCGGTGGGGGTGGGTGTGCGCGTCGCCGTTGGGGTGGGGGTGAACGTCGGTGTGAAGGTATTGGTCGGCGGCCTCGTGTTGGTCCGGGTCGGCGTAAAGCTGGGGGTATAGGTGCGCGTGGGCGTAGACGTGTTGGTGGGCGTGCGCGAAGCCGTGGGCGTGTTCGATGCCGTGGGCGTGTTCGATGCCGTGGGCGTGCGGGTGATGGTGGGCGTGCGCGAAGGCGTGAGCGTGATGGTGGGCGTGCGCGTGTTGGTCGGGGTGCGCGTGATGGTGGGCGTGCGCGTGGGGGTGCGCGTGAAGGTCGGCGTGCGCGTCGGCGTGGGGGCCACCGTGATTTCATTGAAGATCGGGCAGATCAGCCCGTTATCGAACTCGAACACCAGGTCTCCGCTGAACAGCCCCGACGAGGCGATGTTGCGCGGCCAGTTGTTGAAGTCGTTGGTCCACAAGGCGTTGGAAAAACCCGGGAGCGGGATGCGCGGCGCCGCCGTGACGATCGGAGAGAGGTAAACCGATCCAGACGGGTCATAATAGGTGTCGCCATTGAACTGGACGTAGTTGAAGTAGAAATTCGAAGCCCAGTAGTTTGGCCACACCAGCGTGGAGCGGGTCAGGTACGCCGAGGCGGCGTTGTTGTTGAAGATCCGGAATTGGAAGTCATCGCCCGAGATCCCCGGGTTGCTGCTGTAGATCAGGCTGCAGTCGGGGGTGGGGCTGGCTGGCGGGCGGTCCACCGCCAGGCGCTCCAGCACACACCCGTTCTCGAAGTTGATGGTGATGCCAAAGTCCGACGAGCGCGCCCCGAGGAAGCGCAGCCAGTCAACCGGGTTCTCGTAGTCGCGGTCGATGTCCGCCAGGAACGTGTAAGTGCCGCCGGGGTCGAAGTTCAGCGGACCCAGCCAGGTTGAAGGCGAATCGCGCGTGGTGTCGGTGGGTGAATCCGAATCATTGGCGCCTTCCCCCCAGACGGTGTTGCCATTGTACTGGAAGTAGTCCATGCGGGTCGAGCGGTCGCCCATGCTTTCGGTAAGCTGCTCGACGTAGAACCAGTCGAGCACGATCGAGGTGATGCGCGTGGCGAGCGTGTCGCCGTTGCGCACGCTGAGATCGATCATCCCGTTATCGCCCATGCGGAAATCGGTCATGGTGTACAGGTCGCAGTTCGGGATCGGCAGCGGGCGCTCGACCGCCGGGCGGCGCACGACGCAGTCGATCTCGGGGCCCGTGCCGACGATGTCGAGGTGGACTTCCATGCCGAAATCGGAGGTCAACAACTGCCCGTTGTTGGTGAATCCACTCCAGGTGTTCCCTAAAATGGAGTTAATTGCAGAGCTGCTGCTGCCGTTCAGGGTGAAGGGGCCGCGCCATTCGCTCGGCGTGTCCGCGTCGGTATCGGTTGGGGAATTGTAATCGGTGCCGTCCCACATCGTGCGTGCTCTCCAACCGCTGCCCCAGGTGAAATTGTCCATAAAAAGGTTGCGGGAGGTGCCGCCCAGCGCTTCGCCGAGGCGCTCGGCGTAAGTCCAGTCGAGGATCACGCGCTCGACTTCCACCGCGCCCACGTCGTTGTTGGTCAGGTTGATCGAGACCCCGTTCTGGCCGTTGAAAGAGAAATTGCCCAGACTGTAGGGTGAGCAGTCCGGCAGGGGGGTGGAGGTGGGGGTGGGCGGCGGCGGCTCCATCGTCAGGGTCTGGTGAAAGCTGCACGTCAGGTCGGGGAGGGCCACGGTGATGTCCACGCCGAACGTCCCGATTTCGGGGATTTCGGCGTCCGAAGGCCAGTTTTCGAAAATAGCGCTCCAGGAGCGGTTGCCGCCCGTGCCGGGGATGATCAGGCTGGTGCTGCCTGCCGTGACCGGCGAATCGGTGACCGGGTTGACCGGGTCGTAATACCTGCCCACGCCGTGGCTGAACGTGAAGGCGTCGAAGGAGAACGGCGTGCCCAGCTCGCTGTTCCAGTGGGCAGGCCAGCTCACCGTGGTGCCGGTCAGGAAGCCAGGGGCGGTGTTGTAGTTGGAGATGTTGAAGCCGATGCTGTCGCCAAAGCGGGTCAGCGCCGAGACGACGACCTGGTTGCAGTCCGAAGGCTCCTCGCCGATCACCTGGCTGGTGATGCCGCTGATGCGCGAGGTGCGGAAGCGCTCCACGATGCCCTCGCGCCAGGCGCTGAGCGGGATCATCGGCCACCAGTTGCTCAGGAAGGGCAGGATCATAGGGTGGTTGTAGCGCACGTGGATGCGCACGCGGTCGCCTGGGCCGCCGGCGTCGTCCATGAAGTTGCCCGTGGCGGCTTCGTAGCAGGTCGGGCCGTATGGCTCGGGGTAGGTTTCGTAATATATGAAGTCGCGCGAACCGTCCTGAAGGGTGTCGCGATAGCTGCAGATGGTGACGTGATAAAAGCGCGGCTCGAGCGGCGAGCCGAAATTGGCGAGTTGGTGGGTGGAAAGGAAGTCCAGGTAGTTGCCCGAGACGGCGTCGTTGATCGCCAGCCCGGTCGCGCCGACGCGCGCCACGTCCACCGTGGAGGGCAGGCGCGCCCAGTCCACCAGGTTGTCGGTCAGTTCGCGCGCGGTTTCGCCAAAGCTGTCTGGCACGACGCAGTCGTTGGCCCGGTCGCCGTCAAAGATATCCTCATAGCTCAGGCTCAGGGCCGCGGTGGCGTATTCGCAGTAGTCGGGGTTGAATTCGCCGGTTACCAGGTAGCGCAATCCGAAGCGGGCCGAGTTCTGGACGGTCAGCCAGGCCTGCAGCAGGCGCCCAAACTCGATGATGCCAAACAGCATCAGGAGCAGGATCGGCAAGGCGATCGCAAACTCGACCATCGCCTGGCCGGTGAATTTGCTGCGGATGTGAGAGAATCCCTGTTTCATGTTTCCACTCCCTCTTCGTCTAGCGGCTGATCTTGGTGAAGATGCGGCCGGCGATGTTCTCGAAGATCTGGCTCAGGTAAGAGGCGTTCGGT
>JADYYC010000407.1 GCA_020853835.1 Anaerolineales bacterium | reverse complement strand
ACGATGACGTCCACATCCACCGGGCCGTACCCCTCGTACACGCCATCCGCCACGGTGTATTCCGGCTTGTTGAAGCTGATCCAGCCGGCGGTGACCAGCTCATAGGCGCCGATGTCGCACGCCGGGGCGCCGTTCTCGTCCCCGTCCACGGGGCGGAAGACGCCGCGCTGGTCGGCTTGGGCGCAGTATTCCGCCCGGCCGGTGTCGATAGCCGGGCTGCCGGGGAGAAGCGCATGGGTGGCGGTGGTGGAGTGGTCGTCCAGGATCAGCACATCCAGTTTGGGGTTCTGGTTCTTGATGTCTCCGGGCCAGCTCAACGCGCACGAATTGACGTCTTCCAGGTTGCGCCCGAGCGAGATGATCTGGCTCTGTACGCCGCGGTTGAGGCAGTTGGGATCGACCCCGTTTCGGGCGAAAATGGTGTTGGCGATATAGACGCGCCCGTTGTAATTGTACAGGCTGGCGCCCGCGCCGGCGCTGTTTCCGTAGAAAGTGACATGAGTGAGGCGCAGGCTGGAGGTGTTGAAAATCCCGCCGCCGCCTTCGTAGTCCTGCGGATCGCCGCCGGCGGCGTTGGCGCTCAGAGTCACGTTGATCAGCTCGGCCGCGCCTTCGTTGTAGATCCCGCCGCCGCTCGTCCCCGCCTGGTTGCCGTTGACGGTGACCGAGCTCAGCCGAAGGGCGTAATTGCTGTAGATGCCCGCGCCGAATTCAGCCAGGTTGCCCTTGATGGTTGATTCGAGCAGCGTGATTTGCTTGTCGTTGTAGATCGCGCCCCCCTCGCCGAGGGCTTCATTGTCGGAAAAAGTCACGCCGGTGAAATACATCTCCGCCGAATCGGAGCCGCTCACCCCGCCGCCGCGGCCGGCTTTGTTGTTCAGGATCGTGGTGTTGTCGATATTCAAAGGTCCGTCGCTGTAAATCCCGCCGCCCTCGCGGGTGTCAAAGCTGCCGTTGTCCTGGATGAGGCTGTTGATGATCTTCATATAGCTGAGGGAGTTGGAGATGCCGGCTCCCTGGACCGCCTGGTTGCCCGAGATGACCACGTTCTCCAGGCTGAGCGTGCCCCGGTTCAGGATGCCGCCCCCACCCAGGTTGTCGTTGGCGGGGGGCAGGCCGCCGCTAATGGTCAGCCCGTTGAACGTGACCGTCGCGCCCGCATGGATGTAAAAGGCGCGGTCGAGCGAGGCGGCGTCGATGATCGTGTTTGCCCGCCCGTTGCCGCTGATGTTCAGACCCTCCTTGATATTGAAGTCGCCCGTCAGGTTGTTGATCTCGTTTGCCCCCGCGCGAGTGATCTTATAGGTGTGCGATCCCGGCAGGCCGAACTCGATCGTATCCACGCCGGAGTGCGCGTTGGCGGCCTGGATCGCTTCGCGCAAAGAACAGTGGTCGTTGCAGACGCCGTCCATCGTGTCGTCGGTCGTGGTGACGGTGTAAACCGCGCTCGCGCTTTGGGGGGGCGTGTACGCCGGGGCAAAGCCGGCCAGCCAGATCCCTGCCATGAGAAGGCGAGGAAACCATCGAGATAAATTCATGGCGCAATGCTCCTGTCGGGGTCTTGGGGATGTCGGGGGGATGGAGCAGGCCGGATGGATTGTCCGGCCTGCTTGGAAAATCGTTGGTTTACTGGCAGCCTCCCAGGTCGGGCGGGGTGAGGCAGATCGTCGGCGTGTAGGTGGGCGTGCGCGTCGGCCCGGTGGGTGTCGGCGTGCGCGTTGCGGTGGGGGTGGGGGTGAACGTCGGCGTGAAGGTGTTCGAAGCGGTAGGCGTCCTGGAGGCCGTGAACGTCAGGCTGGGGGTAAGGGTATATGTGGCGGTGGAGGTGCGGGTGGGCGTGCGCGATGGAGTCGGCGTGTAGGTCGGCGTGCCGGTTTGACTGGCGGTCGGCGTCCGCGAAGGCGTGAAGGTGAGAGATGGCGTGAGCGTGTTGGTCGGCGTGAGCGTGTTGGTCGGCGTGGGCGTGGGGGTAAAGGTCGCGGTGGGGACCACCGTCGCCTCGCCGCGGATGGGGCAGATCAGCCCGTTGTCGAACTCGAACACCAGGTCGCCGCTGAACAACCCGGCGGAGGGAATGGCGGGCGGCCAGTTGTTGAAGTCGTTTTCCCACCAGGCGTTGGAAAGTCCGGAGAGCGGGACGCGCGGCGCCGCCGTGACGATTGGAGAGATGTAAACCGGTCCAGACGGGTCATAATAGCGGTTGCCGTTGAACTGGACGTAGTTGAAGTAGAAATTCGAAGCCCAGGCGTTTGGCCAGACCAGGGTGGATTGTGTCAGGTAAGCGGCGGCGGCGTTGTTGTTGAAGATGCGGAACCTGAAATCATCACCGCCTGAGATCCCCGGGTTGCTGCTGTAGATCAGGCTGCAGTCGGGGGTCGGGCTGGCTGGCGGGCGCTCCATCGCCAGGCGCTCGAGCACGCACCCGTTTTCGAAGTTGATGGTGATGCCGAAGTCCGACGAGCGCGCCCCGAGGAAGCGCAGCCAATCGGTCGGGTTCTCGTTGTCGCGGTCGATATCTGCCCGGAACGTATAGGTACCGCCCGGGTCGAAATTCAACGGCCCTCTCCAGGTTGAAGGCGAATCACGCGTGGTGTCGGTGGGCGAATCCGAATCGTTGGCGCCTTCCCCCCACACCGTCGATCCGCTATATTGGAACCAATCCATGCGGGTCGAGCGGTCGCCCATGCTTTCGGTGAGCTGCTCGACGTAGAACCAGTCGAGCACGATCGAGGTGATGCGCGTGGCGAGCGTGTCGCCGTTACGCACGTTGAGATCGATCACCCCGTTGTCGCCCATGTTGAAATCGGTCATGGTGTACAGGTTGCAGTTCGGGATCGGCAGCGGGCGCTCGACCGCCGGGCGGCGCACGACGCAATCGATCTCCGGACCAGTACCGACGATGTCGAGGTGGACTTCCATGCCGAAATCGGTGGTCAGAAGGCGCCCGTCGCTGGTGAAGCCAGGCCAGACGTTATTAAAATCGGTGCGGATACGGGACGAGCCGGCGCCGTTGAGGGTGAAGGGGCCGCGCCATTCGACTGGCGTGTCCACTGCGGTGTCGGTCCAGGAATTGTAATCGTTGCCGTCCCACATCATGACGTTGCTGTTGCCCCAGGTGAAATTATTGACATAGAGGTTTCGGTATGTGTTGCCGCCCAGCGCTTCGCCGAGGCGTTCGGCGTAGGTCCAGTCGAGGATCACGCGCTCGACCTCCACCGCCCCCGCGGCGTCATTGATCAGGTTGATCTGAACCTTGTCCGAGCTGTTGAAAACGAAGTTGTCCAGGCGGTACGGCGAACAGTCCGGCAGGGGGGTGGAAGTGGGCGTGGGCGGCGGCGGCTCCATCGTCAGGGTCTGGTGGTAATTGCAGGTCAATTCTGGCAGCTCGATGGTGATGTCCACGCCAAACGTCCCGATTTCGGGGATGTCCGCGTCGGACGGCCAGTTGTCGAAAGCCGCCCCCCAGGCGCGCGACCCGCCCGTGCCGGGGATGATCAGGCTGGTGCCAGTCGCCGAGACCGGCGAATCGGTGACCGGGTTGGCCGGGTCGTAGTACGCACCCACGCCGTGGCTGAGCGTGAAGGCGTCGAAGGAGAACGGCGTGCCCAGCTCGCTGTTCCAGTGGGCGGGCCAGCTCACCGTGGTGTTGGTCAGGAAGCCAGGGGCGGTGTTGTAGTTGGAGATGTTGAAGCCGATGCTGTTGCCAAAACGGGTCAGCGCCGAGACGACGATCTGGTTGCAATCGGAGGGCTCCTCGCCGATCACCTGGCCGGTGATGCCGCTGATGCGCGAGGTGCGGAAGCGCTCCACGATGCCCTCGCGCCAGGCGCTGAGCGGGATCTGCGGCCACCAGTTGCTCAGGAAGGGCAGGATCATGGGGTGGTTGAAGCGCACGTGGATGCGCACGCGGTCGCCCGGACCGCCGGCGTCGTCCATGAAGTTGCCCGTGGCGGCTTCGTAGCAGGTCGGCGCATAGGGCTGCGGGTAGTTTTCGTAGTATATGAAGTCGCGCGAGCCGTCCTGGAGGCTGTCGCGATAGCTGCAGATGGTGACGTGATAAAAGCGCGGTTCGAGCGGCGAGCCAAAATCGGAGAGCTGGTGAGTAGAAAGGAAGTCCAGGTAGTTGCCCGAGACGGCGTCGTTGATCGCCAGCCCGGTCGCCCCGACGCGCGCCACGTCCACCGAGGAGGGCAGGCGCGCCCAGTCCACCAGGTTATCGGTTAGCTCGCGCGCGGTTTCGCCGTAGCTGTCCGGCACTTCGCAGTCGTTGGCTTCATCGCCATCCCAGACATCGGCATAGCTCAAGCTCAACGCCGCGGTGGCATACTGGCAGTAGTTTGGGTTGAACTCGCCGGTCACCAGGTAGCGCAATCCGAAGCGGGCTGAGTTCTGGACGGTCAGCCAGGCCTGCAGCAGACGTCCGAACTCGATGATGCCAAACAGCATCAGGAGCAGGATCGGCAGGGCGATCGCAAACTCGACCATCGCCTGGCCGGTAAATTTGCTGCGGATGTGAGAGAATCCCTGTTTCATGTTTCCACTCCCTCTTCGTCTAGCGGCTGATCTTGGTGAAGATGCGGCCGGCGATGTTCTCGAAGATCTGGCTCAGGTAAGAGGCGTTCGGT
>JADYYC010000406.1 GCA_020853835.1 Anaerolineales bacterium | reverse complement strand
CGGGGCCGCTCTTGGGGATGTTCTCAAGCCCGCTGATCGAGTCCACTTTGGCCAGGAGCGGGATGCCGACATACCGGAGCAGGAACTTGAGCGTCTTTCGCCGCCAGGCGTAGCGGGCGTGGTTATACTCGCGCGTTCGCTCTCTCGAGCGCGCTTTGGAAGCCAGGCTGTGTCCCTCGTTGCTCATGACCTTTCCATCTCCCGCACCAGCGCCCATACCTTGTCAAACACTTCGTCAACAGTCATTTGATCTGTATCCACGATCACCGCATCCGGAGCGGGGCGAAGCGGCGAGACCGCGCGGGTGGAATCGAACTCGTCGCGCGCGTGGATTGCGGCGAGGATCTCGGGATAACCCGCCCCGCCGCCGCGCTGGTGCTGTTCGACCCAGCGCCGGCGGGCGCGTTCTTCGGCGGAGGCGACGAGGTAGATTTTGAGCGGCGCCTCCGGCATCACATCGGTGCCGATGTCCCGGCCAACCATGACGACTCTGCCACGCAGGCCAATGCGGCGCTGCTGGTTGGAAAGCGCCGTCCGCACGCCCCGATAAGCCGAGACGAGCGAGACATTGCGATCCACCTCTCCCTGGCGGATTTCCCAGGTGATGTCTTTCCCGTCCAATAAGATGTCGCAATTCCGTCCGTCTGGCACGGTGGGGGGCAAGATGTCAATGTCTGCGGTTTGCGCCAGGCGGGTGATTTCCGCCTCGTCGTCCAGGTCGACCCCTGCGCTCAGCGCGGCCCAGGTGACGGCGCGGTACATCACGCCGGTGTCGAAAAACAGGAAACCCAGCTCGTCCGCCAATTTCTTGCCGATGGTCGATTTGCCCGAAGCGGCTGGCCCGTCAATGGCGATGATGTCTGGAACTGGCATGGCGTCTCCGGTACGAAAAGTAACAGGGGCTGCCCCTGGCCTGTCCGATGCTGCGGCTGGGCGCGTCAGTGCAGGTTTGCATCGTTCTGGTCAACGGTTAGAACACCGCCGGGGAAGAGATCGCTACGCGCCCAAAGGATGATTTTTCCGGATTGGAGCGGGGCTTCGTGGAAAGCGATCCAGTCCACAAAATCGTCCGGCAGCGCGCCCCCCCAGCCGGGCCAGGACCACCAGACGAAGTCCTGTCCCCGATACGCGGCGGACCAATCGGGGTTATCCTGGTCTATCGTTGTGATGATCGTGGAGGGCTGTTCGGAAGGCATAAGGGTGGTGACAAAACGCGCTTCGGGGTAATCGCGCAATGCCCAGCGCAAGGACGGCGCATCCACGAGCGAGGCGATGTCGAGATGACCCCCCAGCCCGGTGTGCCAGTTGGAGAGCGTATCGAGCGTATCCGTCATCAAGTCAACCTGCCCAGTTCCGGGAAGCGCCCCCCAGAGCTCGACCGGGTCGTTCGGGCGCAGCATGGCCGCGCTCCAGAGGGCGGACGTCAGGTACATAGCCCCGGCGGCCAGAATGCCCCAGGCGGCGCCCAGGCGGCTGGCGTCGGGGCTCCACCCGAGGGCGACCAGCACGCTGGTCAGCGCCCCCAGCGAGAAGATGCCCAGCAGGAGCACCAGGCGGGTCATTTCGGGCGAGATCACGCCGCTCGACTGGATGCCGCTCGTGGAGACCAGCGTGTAATAAAACAGCCCGGCGAGGATGAGGATCAGCCCCGCATGCAGCCAGGCCGGCAGGTCCTCAAGCTGGCGGGGGAGGCGCTCGGGCAGGTAATGGCAGAGCTCCCAGGCCGCCATCATCCAAAGCGGCACCAGGGGCCAGACCAGGTCGGCGACCTGCCTGGAGGGATAAACCAGCGTGAGGATCAAACTTGCCAGAAACCAGCAGAGCGCCAACCCGAAATGGGGCTCAGTTGCCTCCGGCTTGAATTTGCGGAGCGCCCAGCGGATCACCCCGAGACAGGCGAACAACAGCGCAATGGGCTGGTAGACAAGCAGCGCCGAGAGCGTGCTCGACCAGCTTGCGCCCGAGGGGTTCACCCAGCCGGACAGATAGACCGCCAGGGAGTCGACCCAGGCGGCCAGCCCCTGGGGCAGGCGTAAGAAAAAGGTGCCCAGGATGAGGACCGTGAGCGCGCCCGCGGCGAGCGACTTAAGCCAGGGGGAACGCCCCGGTTCGTCCGGCGGGATTGTCTCAGGCCTGGGGAAGAGCGGCTTGCCCCTGGTTAGCGCAACGCGCGCAATCAACGCGCCCAGGCTCAGGCCGACCAGCCCGGCGAAGAGGCCGGGCCCGCTGAGCAGGGCGACGCCGCCCAGGATGCCGGCCTGGATGGGGCGGCGGTCGGCCCACAGCGCCAGGGCGGTCAGGCCTAAACCCAGTGCCATCATCGGGCTGCCGGCATGGCGCGCCACAGCTACCAGGCCGGGGTCGAGCGCCAGCCCGAAGGCTGCGATGACGGCTGCCAGGCGCCCGATCCTGTGGCGCGTCAAGACCGGCAGCAATGCCAGGGCAGACCCCGCCAGCGCGGGCCAGAAGCGCGCCATGAAATTGGTGGCCCCGAAAATATTGAACATCAGGGCGGTCAGAAAAACGTACGCTGGTTGTGGCCCGATCACGATCTGGCTGCCCAGCCCGTGTGGTTTTGCGATCTCCAGGGCTTGCATGGCCCAGGCAGCCTCGGCGTCTGAGAGCGGCGCCCGACCGAGGTTCAAGAAACGTACAATCACCGCCAGCACGATGGCTGTAATAAATAATGGGGTCTCGTATCGAAATTGGTTCTTGTTCATGGCTCGAAGTCGCCCGGTATTTCGAAAATGGTGACCTGACCGGACTGAAAGACCGGGCGCAGGTTGCGCATAAATTTTGCCTCCGCCAGGCCGTTCGGGCAGTCGGCGGCAGCCGCAGTATACGTCTGCCTTTCGAGATTGCCAACCATGACGTAGCGGACCTGGTATTTTTCCAATATCTGGAGCGTTTCCTGCCAGTCCCGGCTGCAATACAGGCGCTGCAGATCGGCCTGGCGGGCGCCGATCTCGGTGCGCCCGCCGCGCCACTGGTCTTCATGTCCGACCCAGCCCAGCACTGCCGGCAAGCCCGAGAGCGTCGAAACGCGCGCGTATTCGGAATAGCTGCCGCCGGTCTCGGGGACCGCCTCAGCCACCACCCCTGCGGGGGCCTGTTTGAGCCATTCGATGGCTGCGGCTTCATCGGGGAAGATG
>JADYYC010000405.1 GCA_020853835.1 Anaerolineales bacterium | reverse complement strand
GTGCCGCTGGCGGAAAGCGCCACGTGGTCAAAGGGCAGGCGCGTGTTGCCGCGCTGGTCTCGGATTTGAACCACCGTGCCGAGCGCCATCGCCGGGGAGGGCAGCACCAGCGCGGGGCGGGACATCTCCACCAGCGCCTCGACCCCCGCGTTGTTGGTGCCGGTGGATGAATCATAGTGTGGAGTGTACATGACCAGCTCGTCATCGCCGCGCGCCCGGTTCACCCCGTCGATCTTGCGCGTTGCGCCCGTTCGGAGCACGGTCAGGAACTGGTTCCGGGGCGTGTGAAACACGCACCTGCCGATGGAGGCGCTGCGGTCGAGATTCCAGGCAAAGCCCGTGTCCCCGATGTAATCGCTAAAGCGCTGGGCGTACCAGCCGGACTGGACCTGCCCGCTCAGGGGCCGCCCGCTGCCGAGGTTGAAATAGTAACCGTTCACGGCCGTCACCACCCAGTTGCGCCCGCCCCACTTTTCGCCCCAATAATTGATGGTTTCGCTGTAGCGGGCGGACATATCGCTCACCTTCTCGCGCCCATCGACCAGCTTGCCCTGGGCGATGGCGGTCTCCATGGTGACGTTTGGTTCGCTGCGATCCAGGCGGCTCACGAACAGGTCGATGGGGCGGGGGCTGTTCAGGTGAAAATACTGGTAGTGGATCCCCGGCGCCAGTTGTGTCCAGCCGTTTGGCGCAGATCGCGCCATTCCGGCGCCGCTGAACAGGGCCAGGCAAGACATGAGCAACAAAAAACGGCGCCGCATGACAGAATTATAACGGGTTTGGGCAGCCTGTCTTCCCCGGTTTGGAGGCCGGGCAGGTTGTCTCGACCATGCTTGCGGATTGGCGGGTCTCGGAAAAGGGTTCGCCATAAACCCGCCCGATTTGCTCTCGGGTGACAGTTTTGCAAGGAAAATTTCCGGTTAATAATGCGACCGTTCCTGTTGGTATAATCGCCTTGAACCCGCCGTCTGAACCCATCCGGCCGGCCGGGGTTGGGTAACCGCTGCAGAAGCCTGGATAAAGGGAAAAGGGCATAATCTTATGAAAGAAAAACCGAAATCCAACAAATTGCGCAAACTCCTGCTCATCCTGGTGGCGCTGGTGGGCTGCTGCGTGCTGTGTTATGCCGGCAGCATTTTCCTGACGCCGGTAGCGATGCCGCTGCTCGCCCAGCAGGTTGAGATGTTCGCCCCGGCCGTCACGCTGCCGGCGGAAGAACCTCCCGCCAGCGAGGCGGGGCCTACCGCGGATCTCGGAACGGACTTCTTTGCGCCGTTCGAGACCACCACCCCCACCTTACCGCCCACCCCTACCATACCTCCCACGCCATCTAGCACCCCAACGGTTTTCGTGCCAAGCGCCACTCCAACACAGCCGCTGCCGCCTTCGGCAAGCTGCGTCCCGCAGGGCGAGCGTGTGCGGGCGCTGGTCACCAAAATCCTGAGCGGAGATATGATCCAGGTCGTGATCCGGGAGCAGACCTACACCGTGAAATATATCGGCGTCAGGTCGCCCGCCTTGGGGCTTGAATCCGAGCCGTATGCGCTCGAAGCGGCGCTCGCAAACCAGTCGCTGGTCCAAAACCAGGTCGTGACGCTGATGAAGGACGCCTCCGAAATGGATGCGGACGGAATGTCGCTGCTGCGCTACGTGTTCGTCAACGATGTCTTTGTCAACTACGACATGGTCAGCCGCGGCATGGCGGTCGCCGCCTCCAACCCGCCCAACACCGCCTGCGATGATCAGTTTCAACTGGCGCAGCAGGCCGCGATCGACAGCGGGGTGGGGATGTGGGAAGAGGGCGGTCCGCAGGCAAAGCTGGAGCCGCCTCCCAGCGAGGCCGCGCCGGCGGCTGAACAGCCGGTCGTCGCGGCGGAGCCTTGCAATTGTAAGGGCCCGGACTTGCAGTGCGACGACTTCGCCACCCGGGCGGACGCCCAGGCGTGTTTTGACGCGTGCAAAGCCCAGGGTCTGGGGGATATCTTCCTGATGGATTCAAATGGGAACGGGATCGCCTGCGAGGACAAACGGCCTTGATTGGCGGTTGACCTTGCTCTGCACTCCAACTTGTTCAAAACCCCGGTTCTCTTCAGCCAGGATCAGCCTGCGGCGACGGCGCCCTGAGCAGGTAGATGCCTAACAGCGCCCAGGTGAGGAGCAGCGCCAGCGTCCAGTAGGGAGCGCTCCACCAAAACAGGAGTTCTCGCTGGCGGATGACCAGGTAAGGCGCGTTCGCCAGCAGGATCAATGCTAAACCCGGCATGGGAGAACGCAAGAAGAGCGGGATAACGCCCAGGGCAAGCACGGTGAGATAGCTGTTGCCGGCCGCGTAAGGGGCGAGCAGCAGCGAGGCGGCGATGGTAAAACCGAACAGCTCGTTCGAGGCGCGCCTGCGCTGGCGCAGCCCGATGGCGACGGTGACCCCAAAGATCGCAAGCCCGATGAGCAATTGCGTCGAAAACGGCAGACCCCAGCGCGAGGCGGTGGTCCAGAGGGAACTGTCCATGATGCTGCCGCGCTGCTCGATTGCAAAAACCGCCTCGATCCACTCCCGCCCCTTCCAGAGCAGGCTGATCGAGGCAATCGCACCTACCACCAGGATCACCTGGAAAATTTGACGCTTATCGAGCTGCGCAAGCAAGAGAGCCGGAAGGATCAGCAGCAGGATCCAGCTCTCCTGCACCTTGGTAGCGATGAGCAAAATGCCAGCGCTCAAGGTGAAGACGTTCTTTTTCTCGAAGCCGTGGGCGAGCAGTAACGCGCCTCCAATGATGAAGGCTTCAAAGTTGCCGTCCACGATGGTCCTCAGCGCCGGAAAAGAGACCGCCAGGATGAAGATAGAAAAAATGCGCCAGTTTTTCGGAGCCTGGGGGACGCTGACGACCAAAACCGCCATGGTGATGAGCGAAATTACCCCCCAACTGAGGCGGAACGGGAGGAGACCCAGGGGCAGGAGCAGGACTGCGCTCCAGGGCGGGATG
>JADYYC010000404.1 GCA_020853835.1 Anaerolineales bacterium | reverse complement strand
CGCCCTCGGTGGACGCCTGGTTGCCGGAAAAGAGCACGCCGGTGAAATACATCTCGGCGGAATCGGTGCCGCTCACCCCGCCGCCTCTTCTGGCTTTGTTGTTGATGATGGACGTGATCGAAATGTCCAGGTCGCCGTCGCTGTAAATCCCGCCGCCCTCATGGGTGGCGGTGAGGCTGCCGTTCTCCTGGATGGCGCTGTTGGTGATCGAGACATATGCCAGCGCGTTCGAGATGCCGGCGCCCTGGATTGCCGTGTTTCCAGTAACGAGTACATCGTCCAGGTTCAGGAGACCCATGTTCAAGATGCCCCCGCCGCCCAGGTTGTCGTTGGGCGGCGGCTGACCGCCGGTGATGGTCAAGCCGGTGATCGTGACGGTAGTTCCCGAATGGATGTAAAACACGCGGTCGAGCGTCTTGCCGTCGATGACGGTTAAATTTCGCCCGTTACCGGCGATGGTCAGGCTGTCTTTGATGTTGAAGTCGCCGGTTTGATTGTTGATCTCATTGGCGCCCGTCCGGGTGATCGCGTAGGTCTGAGCGCCGACCAGCCCAAAGGTAATCGTATCCGCGCCCGGATGGGCGTTGGCGGCATGGATCGCCTCGCGCAAAGAGCAGTGATCGTCGCAGACGCCGTCCAGGGTGTCGTCGGTCGTCGTGACCGTATAGACCGCGCCGGCAACCTGGGAGGGCGAAAAGACCGGGGCAAAACTGATCAACCAGAGCCCGGCTGCAAGCAGTCGGGGTAACCAATGTGAGAAATTCATCGGCTGGCGCTCCTATTTGGATAGGGGGAATGGGGCAAGCCGGATGTTGCATCCGGCTTGCTGTTGGATCGTTGACTTACCTGCAGCCTCCCAGGTCGGGCGGGGTGAGACAGATCGTGGGGGTGTAGGTGGGCGTGCGGGTTGGTCCCGTGGGGGTGGGCGTATAGGTCGCCGTGGGGGTGGTAGTGAAGGTTGGCGTGAAGGTGTTGGAGGCAGTTGGCGTCCGCGAAGCCGTCACCGTCTGGGAGGGAGTGAAGGTGAGCGTGGCGGTGTTCGTGCGGGTGGGGGTTCTCGATGGCGTGTACGTATAGGTGGGCGTGCCCGTCCGGCTGGCGGTCGGCGTGCGCGAAGGCGTGTAGGTGATCGTCGGCGTGCTGGTGTTGGTGGGGGTGAGCGTGTTGGTTGGCGTTGGGGTCTGGGTGAAAGTCGCGGTCGGTACAACCGTCAGCTCGCTGAAGATCGGGCAGATCAGCCCGTCGTCGAACTCGAATACCAGGTCGCCGCTGAACAGCCCCGCGGAGGGGATACTCGGCGGCCAGTTGTTGAAGTCGTTTGTCCACCAGGAGTTGGACATGCCGCTCAGCGGGACGCGCGGCGCGGCGGTGACAATCGGGGAGGTGTACACAGTTCCGGGCGGGTCGTAATAGCGGTTGCTGTTGAATTCGACGTAGTTGAAATAGAAGTTTGCAGCCCAGTGATTCGGCCACACCAGCGTGGAGCGGGTCAGGTAGGCGGCGGCGGCGTTGTTGTTGAAGATGCGCATTTGAAAATCGTCGCTCGAGACGCGGGTGTCTCTGGAATAGATCAAGCTGCAATCGGGGGTTGGGCTGGCGGGCGGGCGGTCCACCGCCAATCGCTCGAGCACGCAGCCGTTTTCGAAGTTGATCGTGATGCCGAAGTCCGAGGAGCGCGCGCCGAGGAACCTGAGCCAGTCGACCGGGTTTTCACTGTTGCGGTCCAGGTCGACGAGGAAGGGGTACGTGCCGCCCGGGTCGAAATTCAGCGGGCCCTGCCAGGTGGCGGGCGAATCCCGCGTGGTATCCGTGGGGGAATCCCAGTCGTCCGCGCCGCTGCCCCAGACGACTCTGTTGTTGTACGAGAAGTAGTCCACGCGGGTGGAGGTGTCGCCCAGGCTGGCGGTGAGCTGTTCGATGTAGAACCAATCCAGCACGATCGAGGTGATGCGCGTAGCAAGCGCGTCGCCGTTGTGGACGTTGAGACTGATATTCCCGTTATCGCCCATGGCGAAGTCGGTCAGGGTGTAGAGGTTGCAGTTGGGAATGGGCAGCGGGCGTTCGACCGCGGGACGGCGGACGATGCAGTCGATCTCGGGACCCGTCCCGATGATGTCCAGGTGGACTTCCATGCCGAAATCGGTGGTCAGCAGCCGCCCATCGCTGGTGAAACCAGTCCATTGATTATTAAAATCAGTGCGGATGCGCGATGACTGGTTGCTGTCAAGCCTGAAGGGTCCGCGCCATTCTGCGGGCGTGTCCACTGCGGTGTCGGTCCAGGAGTCGTAATCGTTGCCGTCCCACATCATGGTGTTGCCGTTGCCCCAGGTGAAATTGTTGACGTATAAGTTGCGGGCAGTGCCGCCCAACGCTTCGCCGAAACGCTCGGCATAAGTCCAGTCGAAGACCAGGCGCTCGACGTTGACCGCCTCGCCGGCGTCGTTGATCAGGTTGAGCTGAACTTTGTCTGGGTTGACAAAAGAGAAATTGTCCAGGCGGTAAGGCGAACAGTCCGGCAGCGGGGTGGAGGTGGGCGTGGGCGGCGGCGGCTCCATATTGATGCTCTGGTGGAAATTGCAGGTCAGGTCGGGCAGCGCGATCGTAATATCCACGGCGAAAACGCCGGTCTCGGGGATGTCCGCGTCGGAGGGCCAGTTTCCAAAGGAGGCGCCCCAGGCGCGCGAACCGCCGGCGCCGGGGATGACGATGTTGGTGCCCGAGGCGACGACCGGCGAATCGGTGACCGGGTTGGCGGGGTCGTAATACGCGCCCACGCCGTGGCTCATGGAGAGAGCGTCGAAGAAGAAGGGCGTAGCCAACTCGCTGTTCCAATGGGCGGGCCAGCTCACGCTGGTGTCGGTCAGGAAGCCGGGCGCGGTGTTGTAGTTGGCGATGTTGAAGCCGATGCTGTCGCCAAAGCGGGTGAGCGCCGAAACAACGATCTGATTGCAGTCGGATGGCTCTTCGTGAACCACCTGGCTGGTGATGCCGCTGATGCGGGAGGTGCGGAAGCGCTCGACGATGCCCTCGCGCCAGGCGCTGAGCGGGATCTTCGGCCACCAGTTGCTCAGGAAGGGCAGAATCATCGGGTGATTGTAGCGCACGTGGATGCGCACGCGGTCGCCCGGACCGCCGGCGTCGTCCATGAAATTGCCCGTGGCGGCTTCGTAACAGGTGGGGGCGTACGGTACCGGGTAGTTTTCGTAGTAGATGAAATCGCGCGAACCGTCCTGAAGGGTATCGCGGTAGCTGCAGATGGTGACGTGGTAAAAACGCGGTTCGAGCGGCGAACCGAAGTTTGCAAGCTGGTGCGTGGCGAGGAAATCCAGGTAGCTGCCCGACACGGCGTCGTTGATCGCCAGACCGGTCGCGCCAACGCGCGCCACGTCCACCGTAGAGGGCAGGCGCGCCCAGTCCACCAGGTTGTCGGTGAGCTGGCGCGCGTTCTCGCTGTAGCCGTCCGGCACTTCGCAGTCGTTGGCTTCATCGCCATCCCAGACATCGGCGCCGCCCAGGCTCAGCGCGGTGGTGGCGTACTGGCAGTAATGCGGGTTGAACTCGCCGGTCACCAGGTAGCGCAATCCGAAGCGGGCGGAGTTTTGGACGGTCAGCCAGGCTTGCAGCAGGCGCCCGAACTCGATGATGCCAAACAACATGAGCAGCAGGATCGGCAGGGCGAGGGCGAACTCGACCATTGCCTGCCCGGTGATTTTGCTGCGGAATTGAGAGAATATCTGTTTCATGGTTTTACTCCCTCTTCGTTTAGCGGCTGATCTTGGTGAAGATGCGGCCGGCGATATTCTCGAAGATCTGGCTCAGGTAAGAGGCGTTCGGGGCATAATAATAATAGCCACAGTTCTGCAGCGCCGGGACGCCCGCGCAGGGGTCGTTGGCGCGCGAGCCTTCATCGCCCACGTTCGCCATATCGCGCAGCAGGTTTTCGCCGCCGGAGGCGGCGCCCAAACCGATCGAGAAGATCACAATGTCCTCGCCGGTGGGCTCATGTTCGTTTTCAGAGAAAAGCAACGCCGCCCGGTCGACCATGTCGAAGGCGTAGTCCTCCACGCGGTAGGGTCCGCTCTCGGTGGTGTGGGTCGAGCTCGGCGGGCATTCGGCGGCGGTGTTGTCGATGCAGAAGCGCCCTTCAGAGAAGCTGCCCGCGGCGTTCCGATCGATGCAGTAGCTGGACCAGAAGCTGGTGTTCGGGTTTTTTCCGCAGAAACCGTAACGGAAGCCCGCATCGATCAGGTTGAAGCTGTCGTGATCGTCGCTCAGGTTGGCGACGCCGTCAGAGAGGAAGACGATGACCCAGGTGGAGTTGCGCCGCCCGGTGGCGCGCAGCACGTCGGTGGCGACGCGCAGCCCGCAGCCCGAGCAGGTGGAGACCAGCGAGGTGTCCTCGAAGGTGTTTGACAGCGGATCGATGTT
>JADYYC010000403.1 GCA_020853835.1 Anaerolineales bacterium | reverse complement strand
GAGCCATACACTATTCAACTGAAATCCACCTGGAGGATCGCCCACGGTTCAACCAACGAGCGCCACAACGTGCTGGTGCAGATTGGCGAAGGCCTCGGCGAAGCCGCCGGCGTGCCGCATCACGGCGAATCAGCCGCGGGCATCATGGCATATTTAGATCAATTTAGGGAGAAAGACTGGGATCCCTTTAACTTAGAAGAACCCTTGAACGAGCTGCCGGCGGGATCGAACGCCGCCAGATGCGCCATCGACCTGGCGCTGCACGATTGGATGGGAAAGCTGTTGGGCAAACCGGTCTACGCCCTGTTGGGCCTGGACCCGCGTAACGCGCCGGTCACGTCGTTCTCGATCTCGATCGACAAGCCCGAGGTGATGGCCGAACGCGCCCGCCAGTCGGGGATGCCGGTTCTGAAAGTCAAGCTTGGGGGAGGCGAGGACGACCTGCAGGTCGTCAGGGCAATCCGGGAAGCGACCCCCGCCCGCCTGAGGGTGGACGCCAACGCGGGCTGGAGCCGTGAGCAGGCGGCCAGCCTGATCCCGCGCCTGGCTGAGTACGGGCTGGAGTTCGTCGAACAGCCGGTCGGGGTCGGCGACATCGAGGGGCTGCGCTGGCTGAAAGACCAGAAACTCGGGCTGCCCATCTTTGCTGATGAAAACATCAAAACCGCCCGAGACGTCGCGGCGCACGCCGGCGCGGTCGACGGAGTCGTGATCAAGCTGGCGAAATCCGGCGGCATCCGCGAGGGGCTGCGCGCCATCCACACCGCGCGAGCGCTGGGCATGCAGGTGATGATCGGCTGCATGGTCGAAACCTCGCTGGCCATCAGCGCGGCCGCGCAGCTCGCGCCCCTCTGCGATTACGCCGACCTGGACGCGCCGGTGTTGATCGCCAACGACCCTTTTCGAGGGGTGACTTACGAGCAGGCAACTCTGATCTACAACGATCTTCCGGGGCTGGGCGTAACGCGCACTGCCTGAGGCTGCAAGTCCTCAGGCAGGTTATTTCAAACTGGCTGCCGGCTCATCCAACAAAACGCTTGAGCTGTTCCCGGCGCGTGAACGCCATCTTGGCGCAGGCGCTGGCAATCGGGGAAAGCACGCCCGGCTTAATCGCGGACAGAAACTCCTCTGCTTTCACCTTTCCTTCGAACATATCGGCCGCGACAGCCGATAGTTCCAACATCTCGGAGGGGGTAAGGCTGGAGAACACAAACAGCGCCAGCGGCGCGGTGTACAGGTCGAAACTGGAATCCAGGCTGCGCTGGTCTGAGAGCAGGTAGAAGACCGGCGAGACGGTGTCCACCCATTCGGGGATGCGAAATTCGGGTAGATAATCCTCCAGGCGGCGCGGCCGGACGCCATCATGAGGCAAGTCGCCCATGAATAGAGACAGCGGGGCGTCGCCCCCGGTGACTTCGGCAAGCGCTTCCAGGATGGCCTGGGTGAGCAGTTTGATTTTCAGATATTGCTTGGCCGTCTCGATATTCTGGCGCGCCTGCGCGACCATGCGCTGGTATTCCGCGTCTGGCGGCAGGCCGCGATACTGGTGGAAGACCCGCTCGGCCTTCAGCCGGCTCATCGAGGTTGACATAGCTTGCAGGGCCTGCCGGTATTCGCGGATCGAATACATTTCTATGGATCGCAGATACAGGTTGGTTTCGGGCAGGAGCTTCCAGGTCGTCTCCAGGTAGCTGGAAACATCCGTCTCGGCAAAACTGTCCACGTCGCGGTTTGCAAAAATCACCGCCTGCTTCACCGCCGCCTGCACTTCGTCCGTCGTGATCCCCAGGCGCCAGGCCCGGTCTATAGCCAGAGCGCGCTTTTCGAGGACGTAAAAATGGTCCTCGCCGGTGACGGCCGATTCTCGAAAGGGGATGCTCGCTTCGACACACAGCAGCAAGCCGAGAAGATCACGCTCGTCCAGGAACTTTTCCAGCTTCTTCACCATGACCAGGGCGCTTAGAAATTCATTCAAGCCGCTGAATGGGTTCAAAAGCTGGCCTGGGCTGAAATCAAATGTTTGCAAGGCGACCTGGACGTTTTTCTCGCCCCGGCCCGCCTCTTCGCTGATAAAAATCTGCCCATCCTTCTCGGCGATATATGGGGATATGATCGCCCGGATCTCGGGCAAGAAGCCCAGATCGACCTGGCAATATACCAGGTCATGAAACAGTGCAGCCAGGGTCAAGATGGGGGTTTCTTCATCCACCAGGCTAAAGACGTGATCCAGGTTGTGGTAGTTACGCGCCTGGACCGACATGCCTTTGTAGATCAACACCGCCAGGTCTTCGAGCGCGACGAGCTCAACCTGAACGCCCAGTTGAGCAAAGGCATTGTTGAACAAATTGATCAGCCTTTGAACCATTCCCTCTTGCACGTCGCCTATCTCCTGAGCAGGAATGGCGCTGGCGGAGCAACAAACCATCCTCGCATAAAAGACCCGCTTTCACAGGATAATTCTAGTATATCAGAGGTCTAGAATAATGCTAAGGTGAAAGAATGGACAAAATCCCTTGCAATTTCTTTAGGATCAGGCAGGAAAAGTAAAAGCCATCCTGGGCAGGAACAGCCAAGCGCGGATACCGCCTGGCGCCCAGGATGGCTTTTGGGGATCAGTTCTTTGCGCTGGCCAGGATCCCGCGCAGCTTTTGGCTTTTCTCCGCGGCCAGCGGTTTGGACTGGTATGTATCCAGGATTTCCAGCACTTTGGCGTTCAGGCGTTGACCAAGCGTGAGCCCGCCTTTCCGCAGCCATTGGTGGCGCAGCCGCCGGTCGAGCAGCCCCGGGAACCAGTAATCTCGGAAACGCTCCAGCGTCGTTGGGGTATCAAGATAGTTCCCGCCGGGCCCAACGCGATCGATCTCATCGACCAGCAAGGTCTGCTCGTTGACTTCGATCCCCTTGATCAAATGCTCGGTCATCGCCACCAGCTCATCGGTGAGGACGATCATCTCATAACTGGTCGTCAGCCCGCTCTCCATGTACCCCACATCATGGATCAGGTTCGATCCTGAAAGCCGGGCCATGATTATGGACAGGGTCGCCTCCACGGCTGCCTGTTCGTCCAGCACCTTTGCGTCCGAACAGCCGGCGTAGCCCCAGGTGGGCAGCCCATACCAGCGGCCCAGCTCGGCCACCGCGGCCTTGGTGAGTTGGAATTCGGGCGAGGCGTAACAGATCTGCATGCTCTTCATGTCCATGTGATGTATCCCGGCGCCAAAGACGAAGGGCGCGCCGGGCCTACGCAACTGGTGAACGACCAGGCTGCTCAGGATTTCCGCCAGCGACATCACCAGGCCGCCCGCCATCGTAATCGGCGCCACCGCCCCCATCTGCGGGCCGGGGGAGTGGACAACGGGCAGTTCATATTCCGCCATCAGCAGCAGCTTATCCACCGCGGTCTCGGATTGCTGGAGAGGCGAGCTCGGTTCAGAGTACAGCAAGATGTGCTGCTGCTCTCGCAAAGCCTCATAACCGCCCGCAACAACCGCGGCCATGTCGATGGCCCGCTGGCAGCTCGCCAGGTCGTTGGTGACAAAGACGAGCGGCTTGACCGTGTCCTCCAGCATGTGCAGCATCTGCACGTCATAAGTCAGCGCCTGATCCACGTCCGAGGGGATCCCGACCGACATGACAAAGTGGATGTTCGGAAGCGCATCGCAGAGGCGATACGCCTCGGATAAATCCGCCTCGACAAAGGGCCGGTGCTCCCCGGTGCGCGGGTCCAGCAGGTTCAAGCAATCGGAACCAGTGCCGAAATTCGTTTTGCGACCCTCAAGCCATACGGCTGGCTCTCCTTCTCGGTCGCACATGATCACCCGGCTGGGAGCGCTGCTCAAGGCGAGTTCCACCATTTGCGAAGGGAACTTGACCAGATTGCCATCCGAGATGAACGCACCAGCGTCCTTTAGCATATCCAGCGCGCCCTGGTGGTGGAAACGGATGCCCGTCCGCCGCAGGACTTCCAGGGCTGCAAGATGGATATCTTCCAGCGCGGTTTCCGACAAAACCGAGAATTGAGGCGACAGGTACGCAATTGAATTTACTGTTTTCATGGTTTTCTCCGTTTCATTTTTTATAAATCCTGCACATTTTTCCACGCCTGCGGCTCTTTCGTGAGGCCGTCACACGGGTTCAGTCCTTGCTCAGGGTGTAAAAATACAGCCCCTGGTTGATCGGATTATCGTACCACCCATTCACCCAGCGCTGCTGATAATGCCGGTTCACTGTGCTGTATAAAAGAATCGCCGGCGCCTGTTCGTAATACAGCCTGTTGAAGCCCTCGTAAATAACGGCGCGCTGCCCTGGGTCAACCGCCGCAACGCCTCGCGAAACAAAATCCCCAAACTCGCGGCTGAGCTCCTGGGGCATCCCCTGGCTGTGCGCGTAAATACCGACTGCGTATGGATAGACCCAGTTGTGCGGGTCGTGAATATCTTCCGCCCAGCCCGCCAGGAACAGCGGCAGGCGGTGTCCAGCGCGCTGGGTGTAATAATCGCTGCTCTCCAGAGGGCGCGCCTCCACCTGGAAGCGTGGGTTCAAATTGTTCAACGCATCGCGCAGGAGCGTGGCGATGATCTCGAGCTGCGGATTTCCCGTCTCGTAGGGTATCACCAGGTGGAACCCGTCTTGCCACACATTCCCCCCAGCCAACTCCGCCTGGCGCAGTTCCGTCTCACACCGCTTTGGATCGTACACGTAGTATGGCGTAGCCGGGTCGTAACCAACCATCCCGGGCGGGATCACGGTGATCATCCTCACCCCTTCGCCGTGCAGATAGTCTTTCAAGTAAGCCGCGTAATTGAAACAATAGGCAAATCCACGCCGCACATGCACGTTGGAGAAAAAGTCTGGGGGTATTCCCTTCCCGTCCAGACTGCCGCTGCCCACAAAAGGGTTCCCGCCCTCGGTGTCGATCAGCCAGTTGAAGAGGATATCATCCCGGTTCTGGCTCGGGTTGCCGCGCACCAGTTCCAGAGGGCCTTTCGGGTTGTCGGACGCCTGGCAGTCCTGGTCGTTGAAGCTGCACACCTCCCCTACCAGCGGGTCAAGGTCCTGCCAGCGTGTGCTCGAGTCGACCTCGATCGAATCGGCTTCTCCCGAACGCAGTTGCGCTAAAGCCGCTGCAAAGTCATCGATTTTGCGGATCTCCACCGTTTTAATCGCCGGCGGTCCGACCGGCGCCCCGTCCCAGGCGGGCTGTTTCATCCAATAGTTTTCGTTGGCCTTCAAGACCAGCTTTTCCCCCATCTTCCAGCTTTCGAGCCTGTACGGGCCGGTGCCCATCGCGCTCGACCCGAGCGGCGTGGCATTGATCTCGGACAGCGTCCGGCCATAATAAGCCTGCCAGGTGGCGCAGTCGCCGTCCCACCCGCCTCCTTCGATCACCCATTCTTTCGAAACGATCGACCCAAAACTCGTCGCCAGGGTCGCCAGGAAAGGCGACCAGGGCTGCGCCAGACGGAAGACCACCTCATCGCCCTCTACCTGGACCGCCTGCCTGACCCGCTCACAGGCAGCCCGCAGCCTGTCTTTGTCGGCAGAGGCCAACTTTGCCGGTTGGTCTGCCAGGTTTGGGTCGATGAGGTAAGTGATGTCGTAAATCCCAATCCCCAGCAATGGCTCGGTAAACAGCCATTGGGATGAACTCTCCCCGCCCTGCAGAATCCCCCGCTGAAATGTGTAGGCGACATCCTCCGCGGTCAGCGGCGCGCCATTGTGAAATTGCACACCGGGGCGCACCCGGAAGCGGTAGACGCGCCCTCCGTCCTGGATCCCGCCGTTCTCGACGCTGGGGACCTCCAACGCAAGCTGCGGCACAAAAGTGTTCGGGTCGCTACGGTTATATGAAATCAGCGTGTCGTACAAGTTGGCGATGATCTCCGAGCCGGAGGTCTCGTAATCCAGCGCCGGGTCGAGCGTGTCTGGCTCGCCATACGTCAGGTGAACATAGGTCTGCGGGTCTTTGGAGCGAAAGGCCGGGAGCGGCGTCGGTTTGGCAGTTACCTTGCCGGGCGTAGACGTGAGCGAAACCTGGCCAACCCCGCGCGCTACGGTGGGCGTCTTTCCGGGGTGGGTGGGTTGAAGGAATATCAGTCCGCCCATAAAGGCCAGCCCTAACAGGCCTGCCAGAGCCAAACTGATGATCCCCAGCCACAACCAGCACGACTGGCGGCTCGCTGGCGGGCTGCCCTCCGGTTGCAGGCCGGCGTCCCCCTGTGGACTTGGGACTGGCATCGTGCCCGTGCGCCCGATCGAGGCTTGCCTTTCGGGCGCATGGGATTCGGGCAGCTGCACCGTCCGCGTCAGCGGCGGGGCTTCGGAAACTGCTGCTGGAGGCGGCTGCAAGCAGTCCTGCAGAGCTTCCAGCATTTCACGGCTGGTCTGAAACCTCTCGGCCGAGTCGAGCGCCATCGCGCGCTCGATCACCGCCTCCAACTCTTTCGGCGCTTCGGGGCTGATCTCCCGAATCGGCAGGATGTGCTGACCCAGCGCCCGCTGTGTGCTTTCGAGCGGATCCAGGCCGGTGAGCAGGTTATAAAGCGTGGCGCCTAAGGCATAGACATCGCTGCGCACATCCGTGATCTCCCGCTCGTACTGCTCTGGCGGCGTATAACCGGGGGCGACGGCGCGCTCGACGGGCGCGGCCTTGAGTTGAGGACCGGAGACTTTGACCAGGCTGAAATCGACCAGCAGAGCTTCGCCAGAGGGGGCAATTCGGATGTTGGCTGGTCTGATATCGCCGTGCAGGACTGGGGGGACTTGATCGTGCAAATAGACCAGCGCCTCGCACACCTGAACCCCCCACATAAGGGCCTGCTCGCTGGCGATCCGGCCTTCCCGTTTGACCCGGCTGGGCAGGCTCTCGCCCTCGACGGAATCGGCGACCTGGTACTGGCCCGCATCGGAGACCGTGAAATGATCGACTACCCGCAGCAGGTTTGGATGCGAGAGATGCGCCTCGGGGCGCTCATCCACGGGCGAATCGCCCGCCGGCCTGCTGTTCTCAAGCAGCTTTGTCTCGCGGTCAGGCGTGGGGGCGTTCGCCTGGAGCAG
>JADYYC010000402.1 GCA_020853835.1 Anaerolineales bacterium | reverse complement strand
TTTCCATCGCGTACGTCGCCGAAGCCGAGGTCATCCACGTCCACCATGAGACGCCGCAGGGCGTCTACAACCGTTACCGGCGCGAGGCGATGGCCTACAAGCAGATCTTCCCCACGGAGCGCTTCAGTTTTGGCGATTTCCTGCGCCTGACGGGGAGCAACGTCCTGAGCGACCTGCGCCAGGCGAGCCGTCAGGCGTGTCTGCAGCGCCACCTGAAATCGATTTTATGGTTCCGCTTGATGCAGTTCTGGGGCACTTACCAGGGCTACCGCCACCCCAGCCGGGTCACCGAACAGCTTCGCCGCACATTCTATTATCCCGACGCCGCCGGTCAAGGCGAATCCAACCGCCCCCGCGAGGTAGAGCCCATTCGCTACGGCGAGCCCTGACTATCCCACATCCCTGATAAGATACCCATCCTCGCTCAAACCATATGCCATGACCAAAATCGCAGCCCTGATCCCAATGCGCCACCATTCTCAGCGCGTGCCCGGCAAGAACTACCGCCCGCTGGCTGGGAAACCGCTCTACCAATACATCGTCGAGACCCTGCTCGCCTGTTCCGAGATCGATCGCCTCGTAGTTGACACCGACAGCCCCATTATCATCGAGGGCCTGCGCGGCGGCTACCCTCAAGTGACCGTGCTCGAACGCCCGCAGCGCCTGCGCGCCGACGAGATATCGATGAACGAGATCCTGGCCTATGACACGGGGCAGGTCGAGGCCGATTTTTACCTACAAACCCACAGCACCAACCCGCTCTTGCGGCCCGAAACCATCTCAAAGGCAATCAGGACCTTTCTGGAAGCCTATCCAACCTACGATTCGCTTTTCTCCGTCACCCGCGTGCAGACCCGCCTTTGGGACCAGCTCGGCCGCCCGATCAACCACAACCCGGCCGTTCTGCTCCAGACCCAGGACCTGCCGCCAGTGTACGAAGAGAACTCCTGCCTGTATATTTTCACCCGGCAGAACCTGCTGCAACGGCGCAACCGCCTGGGTGAACGCCCGCTTCTGTTCGAGACCCAAGCTTCGGAAGCCTGGGATATCGACGAAGAGCTCGATTTTGCCATCACCGAATTCTTACTGCAACGCCATCTGGAGAAATCATGACCACCGTCCTGCTTTCAGCCCCTTATCTCATCCCGATCCGCGACCGCATCCGCCCCTTTCTCGAAAGCTATGGGATCGAGCTGCTGGTCGCCCCGGTTGTCGAGCGCCTGAACGAGCCCGACCTGCTCGAGTTTGCAGGCCAATTTGACGGCGCGCTGTGCGGCGATGACCAGTACACCGCCCGCGTCCTCGAGGCCTGCGCCCCACGCCTCAAGGTGATCTCCAAGTGGGGGACGGGGATCGATTCGATCGACCAGGCCGCGGCGGCGCGCCTGGGGATCATGGTGGGGCGCACCCCCAACGCGTTCACGCTCCCCGTAGCCGACGCGGTCTTCGGCTACATGATCGAGTTTTGCCGCCATCTGGCGCAAATGGATCGGGCGATGAAGAGCGGCGTGTGGGAGAAAATCCCGGGTCGGTCTTTAAGCGAGTGCACTTTAGGCGTGGTCGGGGTGGGCACGATCGGGAAAATGGTGCTGCGGCGGGGACGCGCCTTTGGCATGCGCCTGATCGGCAACGACATCGTTGAAATCGCCCCCGACTTCGTGCGCGAGACGGAGCTTCAGGTCGCCCCGCTCGAACAGCTCCTGGAACAATCCGACTTCGTCAGCCTGCACACCGACCTCAACCCGACCAGCTACCACCTTATCAACCGCCGCACGCTCGCTCACATGCGGGCAGGGGCGTATCTGATCAACACCGCGCGCGGCCCGGTGGTCGAAGAAGCCGCGCTGGTCGAAGCGCTGCAGGGCGGGAAAATCGCCGGCGCAGCCCTGGACGTCTTCGAAGTGGAGCCGCTGCCCAAAGAAAGCCCGCTCCTGGGCATGAGCAACGTGCTGCTTGCGCCGCACAACTCCAATTCCAGCCCGGCCGCCTGGCAGCGCGTCCATCAGAACACCCTTCGCAATCTGTTGGCCGGGCTGGGGATGACCCCTCCGGAGATCTTCCCGGTCTTCTAGGCTTTGGCGGTCAGAAAGCGCACGCCCACAGACCCCAGATCGCCTGCGCCAGGCTGGCCTGCCGCCACTGGAGATATGAATGCCAGAATCTAACCCAATAAAAAGTATGCTCATCACCGGCGCGGCGGGAGGGATCGGCCGCGCCACGGTGCAATTGTTCGCCGAACGAGGCTGGCGCGTCATCGGGATCGACCGGGCTCCGTTCGGGCCGGGCTTCCCTGCCAACGGGCTGTTTATCCAATCCGACATCTCCATCGGCGCCAACCTCGAGAGCATTTTCGAGCAGACGCGCCTCTTCACCGCCGAACTGCACGGGCTGGTCAACAACGCCGCGCTGCAGATCACCCGTCCGCTGCTGGAGACGAGCGTGGAGGACTGGGATGCCGTCATGGCTTCCAACCTGCGCTCGGTCTTCCTGGGGATCAAGCTGGCCCACCCGCTGCTCAAGGCGGCGGGGGGCGGGGCGATTGTGAACGTCTCGTCCGTCCATGCCGTAGTGACATCGACCAACATCGCCGCCTACGCCGCGAGCAAAGGCGGCATGCTGGCGCTGACGCGCGCGGTCGCGATCGAGTTCGCCCCGGACAACATCCGCTGCAACGCCATCCTCCCCGGCGCGGTCGACACGCCCATGCTGCGCGCCGGTCTTGGCAGGGGCCACGTTCATGGCGATAACATCCTCGACCGCCTGGACAACCTGGCGCGCAAGACGGTCAACGGGCGCGTCGGGCGCCCGGATGAGATCGCCCAGACGATTTTCTTCCTGATCGACGAGGCGCAATCCTCTTTTATCACCGGTCAGGCGCTGATCGTGGACGGCGGCGCGACCGCCCGGTTGAGCACCGAGTGAGCGCGGCATGGGCGAGTTAAAGGAGAACATCAAGAGCCTCACCCCGCAGCCGTTATGGTCGGCGGCGCGCACCGCCTGGTTTTCACTCCAGAACGCGGCGCTGTGGCCCTCGGCCGCCCTGCACCCCTGGAGGCGGGTCAGCATCCGCCGCCTTGCCAGCCTGAAAGACCTGCACCGGGGCGAGCGCTGTTTCATCATCGGCAACGGGCCAAGCCTGAAGCAGACCGACCTGACCCGCCTGAAGGGTGAAGCCACCTTTGGGATGAACCGCATTTACCTGGGTTTTCC
>JADYYC010000401.1 GCA_020853835.1 Anaerolineales bacterium | reverse complement strand
GGTTGGGGCTTTTCTTCGACCCCGGACGCCGCTCCCAGGGCCGCCGCATCCGCTCGGTGCGGTCTTACGAGCCGCCGCTGGGCGTGATCCGCGACTGGCTGCCGCAGGCGCCCGCGCTCGGCGTCAAGCTTTCGCCTGGCGTACAGCTATCTGAGTTGGATGAGTACGACGCCGAGGTCGAATTTGTCTCGCTTAACCGCGAGCTCAAAGAAGCGCTGTTGTGGTTTGGGCCGCTCAAAAGCGCGGGACGCCGCGCGGCAGTGCTCCCCGGACCGCACATCCTCGAGGCCGCTCGCGGCGAAGCCGAGCCGCCGCCACTGCTCGACATGCCGCGCGCCTACCTGTACGAACCCGACCCGGCGGTTCTGCGCGCCGGGCTGGTGCGCAAGCTCGGCGCGCAGATCGGCGCAGCCCAGCTCGACCCGGACATCGCTTATCTGACCTCCGACCGCCTGACAGCCACCCCGTTTGCCAGGGCATTTGCCGTCGAGGGTTGGCTGCCCTTCAACCTCAAGCGCTTGCGGGCAGCCCTTCGGGCGCGGGGGGTCGAACAGGTGGTGGTCAAGAAGCGCGGTTCGCCGCTCCAGCCCGAAGCGCTGGTTCGCGAGTTGCGCCTCAAACCCGGCCGCGCCGCCGGCGCCCAAAGGATCGTCTTCCTCACCCACTTGCGCGGCCGACCCATCGCGGTGATCTGTCTACCAGAATCAAATCTGCTATAATCGTCCGAATGGAAGCCAGCCTGCCAGAGACCGTTCTACATTGCACCCAATGCGGCGGCGAGCTTCATCACCGCTCCTCTGGATCCTGCCCTGACGTATGTCCTTGACACGACGCTCAACCAGCCAGCTCTTTCATCGCTGCCTTATTATTGCGGCGCTGGTAGCTGCCAGCCTGGCCTGCCAGGTCTCCACCCCGCCAAATCCGGCTCCGAGCCCGAAGCCGGCCGAGACCCGGCCCGCGGCAGGGAACTGGTTCTCGGTCTATTTCACCGATCCAGACGGACCTTCCAGCCAGAACCTGCGCGGTGGGCCCGACCGTCCTCTGGCGGACGCCATCCAGAACGCCCGCCTCAGCGTTGATGTCGCTGTCCTGCAGTTGAACCTGTGGAGCGTGCGCGATGCCCTGATCTCGGCCCACCGGCAGGGTGTGCGCGTCCGCGTGGTGGTCGAAAGCGATTACATCGACACTTCTGAGATCCAGCAGTTGATCGAAGCCGGCATTCCGGTGCTGGGCGACCGCCGCGAAGGGTTGATGCATAACAAATTTGTCGTCATCGACCGGCTTGAAGTCTGGACTGGCTCGATGAATTTCACCCTCAGCGAGAGCTATCGTAACAACAACACCCTGATCCGCCTGCGCTCTCCTGAACTGGCTGAGAACTACACCGTGGAATTCGAGGAAATGTTCCTCGACGACCAGTTCGGCCCTGGCTCGCCCGCAAACACCCCGCACCCCAGCCTGGTGGTCGGGAACACGCGCATCGAAACCTGCTTCTCTCCCGACGATGGCTGCACTGCCCGGCTGCTGCGGGCGATCGCATCAGCCCAGCACAGCCTGGCATTTCTGGCCTACTCGTTCACCTCCGACGAACTGGCGGATGTCCTGATCGAGCGTTCCGCTGCCGGGGTGCGCGTCGAAGGGGTAATGGAGAGCTCACAGGTGGAAACCAACCTCGGTTCGGACTACAGGCGCTTTTTATCTGCCGGGCTGGACGTGCGCCTCGACGCAAACCCCAAACAGATGCACGAAAAAGTGATGGTCATCGATGAGCAGGTGGTTGCCCTGGGCTCATTCAACTTCACTTTCTCGGCCGAGGCGCGCAACGACGAGAACCTGCTGATCATCTACGACCCGCAGATCGCGGCCCTTTATCAGGCTGAATTTGCGCGTCTTTTCCAGCAGGCCGCTCCCGCCAGATAGGCCTCCACCCCGAAAGGATCTCGGACGGCTGCACTTTTGACAAAAAACGGCTTTAGAATCCAGGTATACTTACCAGGACGAAGAAGCCATAATCGTGATGAGAACCTGGCGTTTTTTCCCGCACACCTACCTGCCTCTGTTTCGCTGTGTGCTCGCTGCGCTGAGCCTGGTCGGCTGCACGCTGCGCATCGGCCTGCCCTCGCGCCTGTCCGACCCGCCCGCGCCGACTGCCGTGCCCCTGCAAACGGCGGTCGAGGCTGGAACCCCCCCAGGGCTCATCCCGCCTGAGAAACCCGTCTACCTCCCGCCCGGTTTTTCGATCAACGTCTACGCCCAGGGGTTGAGCGGGCCGCGCATGATCGCGTTTGGTCCGGATGGGCGCCTGTATGTGGCGGACCGCGGCTCCAACCGCATCCTGCGCCTTGTTGACACGGATGGCGACGGCACGGCCGACGTTCAACAGGTCGCCGCGCGCGGGCTCCAGCGTCCCAACAGCCTGGCGTTTTACGAGGACGGCTCGCTCTACGTGGGCGAGATCCGCCGGGTTGTGCGCCTCGGTAAGCCCGACGCACAGGGCGAATTTCAGCAACGCGACACGATCATCGACGGCTTGCCCGAGGACGGACACAACACCCGCACGGTGCTTTTCAGCCCCGACTGGCGCTACCTGTTCCTCTCTATGGGCTCGTCCTGCAATGTGTGCGAGGAGCAAGACGCCCGCCGGGCGGCCATCACGCGCTATCTGCCGGATGGAAGCTCCGAGCAGGTCTTTGCAACCGGTCTGCGCAACGCGGTCGGGATCACTTTCCGCCCCGGCGCATCGGAGCTGTGGGCGACCAACAACGGGCGCGACATGCTCGGCGACGACCTGCCGCCCGACACCGTCCAGTGGGTGAAGGAAGGGGATGACTTCGGCTGGCCGCGCTGCCATGCGGGCCGCATTATCGACCCTCAATACGGCGCGAAACAAGCCTGCCAGGGCGTCGCCCGCCCGCAAGTCGAGCTTCAGGCCCACTCCGCGCCGCTCGGCCTGACCTTTTATGCCGGTTCGCAGTTCCCGGTTGAGTACCAGGGCGGGCTTTTTGTCGCTTTTCACGGCTCCTGGAACCGCAGCGCCCCCACCGGTTACAAAGTCGTGTTTATCCCCTTTTCAAACGGCGCGCCCGGCCCTGTGCAGGATTTTGCGACCGGCTGGTTGGCGGATGGCGTGGCCTGGGGACGCCCGGTGGATGTCGCAGTCGGCCCCGACGGCAGCCTGTTTATCTCAGATGACAGCGGCGGTATGATTTACCGTATATCATATAAGGAGGAATTGGAATAAATGGACACAAAAGGCAATTATTATCTTGGACGGCTGGTGGATTCTACAACCAACAAGGCGACCGAAGACCCTTTGCTGTATAAACCGGAAGACCTGACAACCCATGCTTTCGTGGTCGGCATGACCGGCTCTGGCAAGACCGGCCTTTGCGTCGACCTGCTGGAAGAAGCCGCGTTGAACAACCTGCCCGCGCTCTTGATCGACCCCAAAGGCGATGTCACCAACATCCTGCTGCACTTCCCCGACCTGCTTCCCGAGGATTTCCAGCCCTGGATCGATCCCGACCAGGCCCGCCGTTCCGACCAAACCATCGAAGAAGCCGCCCGGCAGACAGCCGAACTTTGGAGGAAGGGCCTGTCTGATTGGGAAATCACCCCCGAACGGCTGAAAGCCCTCAAAGAATCGGTCCAGTTTGCCGTCTTCACCCCCGGCTCCGATTCCGGACTGCCGGTCAGCATCCTGGCCTCACTCGAAGCCCCCGAGATCCCCT
>JADYYC010000400.1 GCA_020853835.1 Anaerolineales bacterium | reverse complement strand
GTGTAAATTACTTCCATACCCGCGTCGCGCAGCGCACGTGCGACCACTTTTGCACCCCGGTCGTGCCCATCCAAGCCCGGCTTTGCTACGAGGACGCGAATTTTACGGTCGACCATATTCACCTCAGAATATGCACAAATTTGAGTATATCGATTATACCTCGATCGAATACCCACCTATTCGCATGTATGGCGGTTACTTCATGGGACGGTGGTGCTCTCTTCGGTAGGAGTAGCGTGAATCATCTGTTGGGCAGATTTGATCAAAGCCATCGCCAGATTGACCGGTCGCAACGCGTTGATAAAGCCTCCAACCGGTACGCATGCGTCGTACTGGTTGATTTTTCCATCAAGATTGGTGTCAGTGATCACCCGGCAATCCACCAAATCATCCCCTTGACCAGGTCCAAGCTGGGTGGGGACCGCGATCATTTGACCCTGAGAGTTCAACACCACGCCGCCGCTCGTTCCACCCGAAATCGTTGCGGAGGTTTTGATGAATGCCCGATCGCCATACGCGCGCTGCGATGTAAATCCGCCCACGCTCCCGCTGGTCAGCGTGATTGTTTCGCCGCCAATTCCAGGATATCCCAATATGGTCAGCGGGTCGCCCAACTGCACCTGGTTGGAATCGGCGATTGTCACCGCAGGCAGGTTCAGGGTCTTCCAATCGACCGGTTTGTAGCGCAAGTCCGAGACAATTCGGATAACCGCCAGGTCTAAATCCTCGTCCGTCAATATCGGCTCTGCGAAATAAGCCTCCACGGGCTCCTCGGCTGGGTCATTGGTCATGGCGACGACGAAAACGTCTGGACGCGCGCCAGGGATCGGCAACACCAGGTGAGCGTTGGTCAGGATCAATCCATCCGATGTCACGATAGCCCCCGACCCGCGCCAGAGATCGCGCAGATAACTGGAATGTTTTGCTTTGGCGATGATCTTCACCACCGACCGGTAGGGCAACGCCATCGGGGTGGCGGTCGGCAGTTCAAGCGTAGGCAGGGGCTGCGGCGTCCATGTGGGCGGGCGGGTTGGGGGTACCTGTGTTGCAGTGGGCTCCAGCACGATTTTCTTATTGAACAGCACCCGAAAGCCCGTTGAATAGGTGTTCTTTTTGCTGATGACTTCCACCTGGTTGGCTACATCTGCGATCTGCCAGGGCATCAACTTGATAATAAATTCACGCCGCTCTCCCGGTTCAAGCATTATTCCGATCTTGTAGCCTGTCCAATCGGCGTAAAATTCTTGCTGCCCTGGATGCACCGAAGGAAAAACCTCTTTTACCACCGCTGCATCGGCCAACTGCGCAGGCAATCGAATTTCATCGACCGAGAATATCGCATCTGATTCGTTCTCGATCGTGATCCTCATTTGGATTTCATCGCCCAGGTCAGCTTGCGGCGGAACCTGCACATAGAGGTTAACTTTCGATTTATCCCCAAGCACGGATGGCGCCGTATTCCTTACCAAGAGTATTACCGCTACCGATGCCAGGACAAATGTGATGACCCCCATCGCAACCAACGCTATGACCCATTCACGCTTCATAATGTGACCTATTCGTTAATGTTTTTCATCCATCCGGTTCTCACTTGTGTTATGCAAGAATTATACCTTGTTCAACTTTTTATCACCGCGCAGAATGGAAAGGCAAATTATAATCTCCAGATACATATGAAGATTATCCGCACAAACCGCCGCACACTGGCAATAATCGTCGAGAACGATGGCAGCCTGACCGTTCGAGCGCCGCTTCACCTCCGTCAGCAGGAGATCGATCGCTTTCTGGCTGCGAAAAAGGCCTGGATCCAAACAAAACAGTTGGAAGCGGCCAGGCTGAGCCTTCCCATCCGCAAATACGAAAGGGGTGAATACTTTCTCTTTCTTGGAAAGCTCTATCCCCTCGATCTGGTAGATGGGCAGGATCTGCCGTTATCTCTAAATGGATCGTTCCGCCTCGACCGCCGTTTCCAAACCCAGGGGCGCGAGGTTTTCTCCCGCTGGTACCGCGACCAGGCGAGGAAGATCTTCGACAAGCGGCTGGCTTATTTTGCGCAATTGCACCAGCTTGACTATAACCGGCTGAGAATCACCAGCGCCAAAACTCGCTGGGGTTCGTGCAGCAGCCGCAAGACGATCAGCCTGGCCTGGCGGCTGGTGATGGCGCCGCCCGAGGTGGCGGATTATGTGATCCTGCATGAACTGGCGCACCTTGAACATGCGAACCATTCGAAGCAATTTTGGGCTCGCCTCGCCCAACTCTGCCCGGATTATGTGCTGCATCGAAAATGGCTCAAGGAAAACGGATCCCTTTTGACCCTTTGACTGGAATAAGTCATGCAACTCATCCATTCACATGGCACAAATAGTAAACTGAGGAGACGATCCGCGATGTTAAGCGAGATTTCCAAGCGAACCTGGATAGCCGGGCTTTTAATGATATTGCTGGTTACCGCGTGTGCTCCTTCACCTGGGCCATCCGCTTCGCCAACAACCGCACCCTCTCCGGTCGTCCAGATCACCCAAGCGCAGGAACCGCCCGAACCGCCTCCTACCCTTCCATCTGCCACGCCGAAGATCAAACCGACAACGGCCCCCGTGCCGACCCTGCCGCCTGCGGTCGGGCCGGCTCTGGCATATCTGAAATCCGGCGATATCTGGATGGTGGACAAACCCGAGACGGACCCTTACCCGTTGACGGTTGCCGGCGATATCAAGAGTTTCACCTGGGCTCCAAATGCCGAAAGGCTGGCAGCCTTTAACGGGCGCACACTTTGCTTCTACTACCGGG
>JADYYC010000399.1 GCA_020853835.1 Anaerolineales bacterium | reverse complement strand
GTCGTGGGAACGCCCAGGCGTTGAAGCGCAAACGCCAGGTAACCCGCCTGGCCAGAAGAGGCCTGGATATGCTCGGTGCCCATGACCTCTTGCCCCCACGCCGGCAGGTGAGGCACGTTTCGAATGATGAGGTCGATATTGAAATTACCGATGACACAAATCGACTTTTGTGCCAGGTCTGAGTGAAAAGTTGACGCTCTTGCGGACATTGCAGCGCTTCCGTTACGGTGAGTTAAAAAACCACGCCCTGGGCGGTCATCTCGATAAAAACCTGGTCGAGCCTGGCCCGCTCGGCGGCGCTCAGGGGGCGGTGCGGGCGGCGCATCCCGCCGATATCGATGCCTCGCCGGAGCAAGGCATACTTGAAACAGGCCAGTTCCACTCCGGGCCACTGGTCCAGGCGGTCTCCCAGTTCGATCAACACCATCTGGGCGCGGCGGGCCTCCGCGAGCTCGCCGGCTCGAAAGGCTGACAGGATGGCCTGGAGCAGGTCGGGAAACACCGACGACTTACCGGAAACGCAGCCGTCCGTCCCCAGGGCCAGCCCGGCCAGAACCAGCGAGTCATCGCCGCTCAACAGGTTGAGATCGGGGCCAGCCGCGCGTTGAATCGCCTGCATTTGCGCCAGGTCGGAATCCGAGAACTTGACCCCGCAGACGTTCGGGCAGGCTTGCCGGACAGCGGTCAATACTTCTACATCGATTGAGTTGCCGGTATAGGAGGGCAGGTGGTAGAGATAAACCGGGCGTCCCTGCGCCGCTCGAGCAGCCACACAAAAGTGCTCGATCAAGGATTGCCGGTCGTACGCATAGAAGTATGGGGCGACCACCACGACCCCATCCGCGCCGCACTCTGCGGCCTGTTCCGCCAGGAGCGCCGTCTCGGCTGTAGAGGCGCAGCCGGCATGCACCAGCACGGGCGCCCGCCCGTGTACCAGCCGGACAGCCCGTCTGGCGGTCTCCATGCGCTCTGGCAGGGTGAGCGCCATGCCCTCGCCGGTCGTGCCGCAGACAAACAGCCCGGCAATGGGGTATTGGAGGAGAAATTCATAATAGGCAGAAAATGTGCGTTCATCTGCCAGGGAGACGCCGTCCGAAGTCAAGGGCGTCAACGCAGCTACTACAACACCTGATAATTTCATGTGCCTCTCCAGGGAGTATTTTACAGGAATTGCGGTAACACGTCAACGATTTTAATCGATTTGTTTCTTTTTGACATCATATTATGTCTTTTATCAGATGCTTGACACTCAAGGGGAAACCGGTATAATACAAAAAGAACACAAACGGCGTAGTTTCTTGTCCTTTCATTTCGTTTTAGGGCTTCTCGTGATAAAAATTGAGCGCCAGGCAAAAATCCTTCAAATGATCCGCGAACGCGGCTATATCGAAAATGATGAGCTCGCCCGCCTCTTCAATGTGACCTCAGCCACGATCCGCCGCGACCTCAAGGGGCTGTCTGAACAAAACCTCGTCCGCCTCGATCATGGAGGCGCATCCGATGTGAACCTCCTGGAAAGCCGAACCGAGCCGGTCTACGAGACCAAAGTCTATGTCAATCACGAAAATAAACGCATGATCGGTCAGGCGGCTGCCGGCCTGGTTGTTGACGGAGATACGATCCTGCTCGACTCAGGCACCACCAGCGCCTGTGTAGCACGGAGCTTGCGAAACAACCGCCTGCGCAACCTGACCGTTATCACCTGCGACATCATGGTCGCCAAGGAACTGGGATCGGAGCCGAACATCAACGTCCTGGTCTTAGGCGGAATCTTGCGTTACTCTTATTACTCTTTGTACGGCCCGTATACTGAAATGGTGTTAAAAAACCTGCGTGCGGACAAGTTCTTCTTCGGCGTAGACGCTGTCTCGATCGAGCACGGCGTATCGAACATCGTCCTTGAGGAGGTGCCGATCAAGCAATTGATGATCGCCCAGAGCAGCGAGGTGATCATGATTGCCGATGGCTCAAAATTTGGGCGAAATGCCCCTTACCGGGTGTGCGATTTAGATGCAGTTCACCAGGTCATCACGGACCATTGTATCAATGCCAGCTACTTGAATTATTTTGAGGAGCACGCCATCCACGCGACCGTCGCCAGAGTCGAGTCAGTCTCATGTGAGTGACGGCAGGTTGGCGGATCGACAGGCTTCTAATGTCTCCAGGAGATCAAGCATGGAAAGCTTCAATTTCTTCTTCCCCACCCGCATCGTTTTTGGCAACGGCAAGCTGGGCATAATCGGCGAAGAAACCGCCCGTCTTGGGAAGCGGGCGTTGCTGGTGACTTATCCCAACCAGAGCCTGAAGAACGCCGTTGATCAGGCTGTCGAATTGTTAGGTCAAAACGGCGTTGAAACTGTTTTGTACACCGACATCGAAGTCAACCCGACCCACACCCAGGTGAACCGCGGTGGGGAAGCGGCGCGCGACTCTGGCTGTGACGTGGTTATCGGGCTTGGCGGCGGCAGCGCTGTCGATTCGGCAAAAGCGATCGCGGTGGTTGCCACCGAGGGCGTCGATATCTGGGATATTTATGAAGGTCATCCGATTACTCGTCCCTCTCTCCCGCTGGTGGCTGTGCCCACCACCGCCGGCACCGGCACCGAAGCCACATTTTTCACCGTCATCAGCCATCGCGAACTGAAGCGCAAGGAAGGCTTTGCGCGAACAGAGTTCTACCCCAGGCTGTCCATCGTCGACCCCCTGTTGACTCTGAGCCTTCCACCTTACCTGACCGCGTCCACGGGGCTGGACGCCCTCTCTCATGCTATCGAGGCGTATTACTGCCGGGCCTCGACCCCGGTTGTGGAGGCGCTGGCGGCTCGAGCGGTCCGGCTTGTGAGCGAAAACCTGCGCCGGGCGGTATTCAATGGACAGGACATCGTAGCCCGTTATAACATGATGCTCGCAAATACTTTAGCCGGCATGGCTATCACGCAATCGGATAGCTGTCTGGCGCATGTCGTGGGCGAGGCGGTGGGCGCGGTCTATAACACCGGACATGGCGACAGTGTGGCGGTCAGCCTGCCGGCGACCATGGAATACAACTGCTTTGCAGCTATGGATCAAATGGCTAACATCGCCGGTTGGATGGGCGTGGACACTTTTGGGTTGACGAAGCGCGAGTTGGCGGCGCTGGCCCCCGGCGCGGTTCGCACGTTGATCGAGGACGTCGGCCTGCCGCGCGGCCTGGCAGCGCTGGGCGTCAAAGATACCAGCGCCGTGATGGAGCTGATGCTGCGCCCCGGTATGGACGCAGCCAGCCCTCGTCCGGCTGGCCAGGCCGATTTTGAATTGCTCATGCAGGCCTGTCTTTCCCCTGAAATGGGGTACTGGCGGCTTGGCGGTAAATAATCTATTTTCTTGGAGCTAATATTGATGAAAGCAGCGGTAATCTTTCGCCCCGGCGATGTCAAAGTCATTGATAAAGAAATTCCGACCCCCAGGGAAGGCGAGGTTCTGATACGCATTTACGCCTGCGGGGTATGCGGCACCGACCACTCGCTCTACGTGGGCGGTTTTCCGGCCAATTTTCCGGTTGTCATCGGGCATGAATTTGCCGGTGAGGTAGCTGCCCTGGGCGCCGGCGTGACCACACTCCATGTCGGCGACCGGGTTACCGTGGACCCAAACCGGGTATGTCACAAGTGTGATTATTGCCGGATGGGCAAGGAACATCTGTGTGAGAACAGGCTCTCGATGGGCGTTGAGATCGACGGCGCGGATGCGGAATACTGTGTCATGACGGAAAGCAACGTCTATCGTATCCCCGACCAGATGACCTATGAGCAGGCGGCTTTTTGTGAACCTTTGGCTTGCGCGGTGCACGGTATGGATTTGGCTCGTGTCATCCCCGGTGATACCGTGATGATATTGGGCGCGGGCGGCATGGGCAACTTGCTCACTCAACTGGCGGCGCTGCGCGGCGCGGTTAATATTATCGTCAGCGAACCGATCAAGAAACGCCGCGAGATGGCGCTTGAAAACGGAGCCACGCACGTGATCGACCCTGGCGTTCAGGATGTCGACGCTGAGCTGCGGAAAATTCGCCGGATTGGCGCCGATGTGGTGGTTGAAGCGGCGGGGAATTTGAAATTACAGGCGCAATCGATCTATTATTCGCGCAAGGGGGGCACGATCGTCTGGTTTGGGTGCAGCCCGATGGACAAAACCGTGCCCGTGAATTCCTATGATATCAACGATCGCGAGTTGAACGTGCTGGGCTCATTCAATAACCAGTTCGCGACCGCCCGCGCGGTGGAGCTCCTGGGCAGCCAAAAAGTGCGTGTGGAAAACCTGATTTCGCATCGAATTCCGCTCAAGGATTATCCGGCAGTTTTTGATCTGTTTGGCAAGCCAGACACCTTGAAGCTGATGGTCGATACTGCATAATCGTCGTGTTACAACCGTAACAATCCTAGCCATCATCCGAATCTTAAACCCAAGGAGGTCGAACAATCAAATAAGAAGGACAAGAGAAGGGAATGGCCCGACCATTCGAAAAAGCCGCTGGATATTTCGTTTTTCGATACTCACAAGGAGGTTTTGATGTACCGCAACAGTTCAAAAATCGCGTTTTTGCTCTCCACCATGGTGGTCCTGGCGCTTCTGCTTGGCGCCTGCGCGCCGGCTGCCACCCAGGCGCCCCCGCC
>JADYYC010000398.1 GCA_020853835.1 Anaerolineales bacterium | reverse complement strand
TGATCCGCAGCCAACTCGGCGAGCAGGCCTGGGCGCTGGTTGAACAGGGGGGCCGCTCGGCGCAGGCGCTCATGGCCGAAGACCGGCTAAACCTGGAAAACCTCGCGCTCCTCACCGCCCAGCGCCCTACGCTGACGCGCCTGGTGCGCGAGGGTGACCCTCAGGCGCTGGACGACTACCTCCAATCTCTGCGTGAAGGCGCGGGGCTCGACTTGATCTTAATCTGCGATGTCTCGGCGCGCCAGGTCATCCAGGTCGGCAAGCCAATTTCCCCCGACGCCTGCCATGGGAGCGGGCTGAGCCGCTTCTATAAAGAAACCGGCGGCGCATCCCAATCCGGACCCGACCTCTGGCTGCTTGCCGCTCAAGTCATCTCGGGGGTTGAGAACGGCGAGTATGTCGTTGCCGGGATCCGGCTCGATGATCTATATGCGGGGCAGTTGAGCGCCCGCACCGGCGTCGAGCTGATTTTGCTCTATGACGGGGCGCACGTCAGCTCGAGTTTCGCCAGCTCGGACGCCTCCTGGGTGGGGAGCCTGCCCGGCGAGGGTCAGAAGGGCGTTTTCACCTTCCAGAATTCGCCCTATTTCGCCTCCCGAAGCCCGGTTGAGAGCTCGGGCCAGGAACTTGTGTCCGCGCTTTCAATCCATAACATCATCGCAGCCCAGCAGGCGCTCACCCGCACCCTGGTCGCGGGCATCTTGCTGGTGGTGCTGGTCAGCTCGCTCCTCGCCGCTTTTCTGGCCAACCGCATCAATCGCCCGCTGGCGCGCCTGCGTAATTCCGCAAGCGCATTACAAGGCGGCGACCTGACAACCCCGATCGCCCCTCGCACGCGCCTCGAGCAGATCGCCCAGGTCTCTTATGCGCTGGAAGACGCCCGGGTGGCTTTGAACCACAGCCTGACGGCGCTGCGCCAGGAAACGCAGTGGAACGATCACCTTCTGAACTCCATCCTGGAGGGCATCCTGGCGTTGGACCGGCAGGGCAGGATCACGTTTTTCAGCCAGGGAGCGGAGCGGATCACCGGTTACCGCCAGGAGCAGGTGATCGGAAAACCCGTGGATGCGATCCTGCACGCCTGCGGAGAGGAGAGCTTCAGCCAGCGCATCCAGAACCTGGGGGGAAAGCCGGCCGTCATCAACGTGCTCATCGCCGGTCAGCAGACTGCGCTGGCGGTCACCGCCGCCGAGCTGATCCGTTCCGAGTTCGGCCGGCCCGGAACGGTGCTGGTCTGCCGGGATGTCAGCCAGGAAGAGGCCATGCACAGGTTGTTAGGCGATTTCCTGGCCAACATCACGCATGAATTCCGTACCCCGCTTACCGCCCTCGCCGCCTCGATCGAGCTGTTGATCGACCAGATTCCGTCGCTCAGCACGGATGAGTTGAGCGAGCTGCTCGACTCGCTCCACCTGGGGATCCTTGGGCTGCAAACGCTGGTCGATAACCTGCTGGAGGGCGCCAGCATCGAAGCCGGGCGCTTCAGGGTCAGTGCCAGGCCGGCCCAGATCGAGGAAATGGTCCACGAAGCAGCCCGGACGATGCAGCCGCTTTTCGAGAAATACAATCAGCGCCTGGTCGTCTCGCTGAAGCCCGATTTGCCGGACGTCCAGGCGGACCCCCGCCGCACCGGGCAGGTGTTGATCAATTTGCTCTCGAACGCGATCAAGTGGAGCCCAGCGGGCTCCGAAATCGAGCTGAGCGCCTCAAAGTGCGAAGAAGGGGTGCAGGTGTCCGTCGGCGATCGCGGTCCTGGCGTGACCCAGGCACAAAAGGCAGAGGTGTTCAACCGGTTTGTCCACTTGCGCTCGGGCAGCCAGCGCGCCGAATACGGCGCCGGGATCGGCCTCTCAGTGGTGAAGGCTATTATCGAGGCCCAGGGCGGCAGTGTGGGCGTCTCGGACCGCCCAGGAGGCGGCTCGGTGTTCTGGTTCACCGTGCCGGGGGCGGCGCCCGAGGCGTTGCTCGAGGGGCAAAGCGCGTGAAAGCCCTCGTCGTGGATGACGACCGGGTACTGGCGGATATCGTCAGCTTTACCCTGCGGCGCGAAGGCTTCCAGGTGGTGCAGGCTGGAGATGGCGAAGCCGCCCTGAAACGCCTGGCGGAAGAACAGCCCGATATCGTGATCCTGGATGTCAACCTGCCAAAGGCGGTCCCCGCGTTGGATGGCTTTACCGTCTGCCAGCGCATCCGCGAGAAATCCAATATCCCGGTCATCCTCCTGACCGTGCGCGAGGACGAGGACGATATCGTTTACGGGTTTAAAGTCGGGGCGGATGACTATGTCCTCAAGCCGTTCAGCCCGCGCCAGCTTGTCGCGCGGGTGCAGGCGGTGCTGCGGCGGGTTGGCGCTTCGACCGAGGCGCACTCGAAACAGGCCGGCTCCCTGTCGTTCGACCCCGACCGCCGCGAGGCGCTGGTCGAAGGCCGCGAACCGGTTTCCCTGACCGCGCTGGAGAGCCGGCTGCTGGAATACCTGATGCTTTACCCTGGGCACATCCTCACCAACCAGGACCTGATCGATCACATCTGGGGGCCGGGCGGGGGCGACCGGGATATGCTGCGCCAGTTGGTGCGCCGCCTGCGGATGAAGATCGAGCCAGATCCGGCCCAGCCCAGCCTGATCGAGACCGTTGCCGGCCGCGGCTACGGCCTCAGGAAAACCGGGTAACCCCCCTCATTATCACAGCTTTATCACAGGTTCATCACGCCGCCTGTCATACGCGGCGGTTAAACTTGAATCATGTCCATTGTGCTCGAACAGCTAACGAAACGATATGACGGGTATCCGGTGGTTAATAATGTCTCGCTGGAGGTCAAAGACAGCGAATTTTTCGTGCTGCTCGGCTCCAGCGGGAGCGGTAAAAGCACCATCTTGAATTTGATCGCCGGGTTGACCGAGGCCGATCACGGGCAAATCATCCTCCACAACCGCAATGTGACCTATCTGCCGACGCAGAAGCGGCGGGTCGGGTTTGTTTTTCAGAGTTACGCCCTGTTTCAATATATGACGGTGGCGGAGAACGTGGAGTTTGGGCTGAGCATCCAGAAGGTCGCGCCCGCGGAACGGCGCAAGCGCCGGGATGAGGCGCTCGAGCTGGTCGGCTTATCAGGCCTGGGGGGGCGTATGCCGCGCCAGCTTTCCGGCGGGCAGCAGCAGCGCGTCGCGCTGGCGCGCGCCCTGGTCTACGGGCCGGAGGTGCTCCTCCTGG
>JADYYC010000397.1 GCA_020853835.1 Anaerolineales bacterium | reverse complement strand
TGCTGCGAAACCGTTCTGCCAGGCGGCGGAGCTGCGCGTTGTCGATGAATCCCAGGCGGTAGGCGATCTCCTCGGGGCAGGAGATCATCATCCCCTGGCGCTCTTCAACCGCCTGGACGAAGTTCGCTGCCTGGAGCAGGGATTCGTGGGTGCCGGCGTCCAGCCAGGCCACGCCGCGCCCCATCGGCGCTACCAGGAGCTCGCCCCGGTCGAGATAGCAGCGGTTGACATCCGTGATCTCAAGCTCGCCGCGCGGCGAGGGCTTCAGATTCCGGGCGATCTCCACCACCTGGTGATCGTAAAAATACAGGCCGGGGACGGCATAGTGTGAGCGCGGCCGGGTGGGCTTTTCCTCGATGCTGAGGGCGCGCCCGCTGACGTCGAATTCGACCACGCCATAACGCTCGGGGTCCCTCACCGGGTAGGCGAAGATCAGCGCTCCGCTCTCCAGGCGGGAGGCCTCGCGGAGTCTGACAGGCAGTCCCTGCCCGAAGAAGATGTTATCGCCCAGGATCAGGCAGACCGGCTCTCCGGCGATGAAGTCTGGATCCAGCAGAAAAGCCTCTGCCAGCCCGCGCGGCTCGTGTTGCGCACAGTAAGAAAACTGCAGCCCCCACTGGCTGCCATCGCCAAGGAGTTGTTTGAAGTCCGGCAGGGCGGAGGGCGTGCTGATCACCAGGATCTGGCGGATGCCCGCCAGCATCAGCATCGAGAGCGGGTAGTAAATCATCGGCTTGTCGTAAACCGGGAGGAGCTGCTTGCTGACCCCGATCGTAAGCGGATACAGGCGGGTCCCGTGTCCGCCGGCAAGGATGATGCCTTTCATGGCTCAGTCCCCTTCCGATAGCTGGCTTGCGCGCTGGTCATAGTTGCGATTGAGCCAGTTCTGGTAGTCTGGCTGGCGGCGGATAGCCTCCAGCCAGCTCCCGTGCTCCAGGAGCCATTGGACGGTGCGGCGCAGCCCGGTCGCAAGCGACTCGCTGGGCTCCCACCCCAATTCCTCGCCGATGCGGGAGACGTCGATCGAATAGCGCCGGTCGTGACCGGGGCGGTCGGCGACAAAGTGGATGAGCTGTGCATGGGGGACATAGCGCGAACCGGGGACCAGTTCATCGAGCAAGGCGCACAACGTTTGAACGACCTTAAGGTTGGTGGGCTGGTTGTCCCCGCCGACCGTGTAGGTTCGGCCCGGGGCGCCGCGCTCGAGCACAGCCCAGATCGCCTGGCAGTGGTCTTCGACGAACAACCAATCGCGAATCTGCTGCCCGTCGCCGTAAATGGGGAGCTCGCGCCCTTCCAAGGCATTAAGAACGGTGAGCGGAATGAGCTTTTCTGGAAACTGGTAGGGCCCGTAATTGTTTGAGCAGTTCGTGATGGTATAAGGCAGCCCGTAGGTAACGCCATAGGCGCGCACCAGGTGGTCGCTTGCGGCTTTCGAAGCCGCATAAGGCGAGTTTGGCGCGTAGGGCGTCGTTTCGCAGAAGGGCGGGTCGTCCGGGCCGAGCGTGCCAAAGACTTCGTCGGACGACACATGGTGAAACCGCCAGTGGGCGGGTTCCCCGGCTCTTATCCACGCCTTTTTCCACGCTTCCAGCAGGGAAAAGGTGCCGTGGATGTTGGTGCGAACGAATTGCTCGGGTCCCAGGATGGAGCGGTCGACATGGGTCTCCGCGGCGAAATGCACCAGCGTGTCTACCGCGTGTTCTTCGAGCAGGGCGTCGACCAGCTCGCGGTCGCAGATGTCGCCATGCACGAAGACGTGACGGTCTGCGTTTGGCAGGTCTTTGAGGTTTTCCAGGCTGCCGGCATAGGTGAGGGCATCCAGGTTGATGACGCGTACGCCCTGGGTCAGCGCAAGGCGGACGAAGTTGGAGCCGATGAACCCGGCCCCGCCGGTGACAAGTAAGGTGTCCATAAGCCTCGTTCCAGTCAAGATGATCAGTCGAATAGCTCTGCCTGGGCCAGCGGAAGCCCGAGGCGGTCCTTTTTCGAGAGGAGCGGCTCCAGGTCTTCCAGCAGGGGCCAGCGGATGCCGACGTCCGGGTCGTTCCAGAGCAAAGTGCGCTCCCACTCGGGGGCATAGAAGCTGCTGACTTTGTAAATGACCTCGGCCCACTCGCTCAGAACGTAGATCCCATGCGCAAAACCGGCGGGGATCCAGAGCTGGCGCTTGTTCTCAGCCGACAGGATCGCCCCGACCCAGCGCCCAAAGGTGGGCGAGCTGCGGCGGATATCCACCGCCACGTCGAACACCTCCCCCTGGACGGCGCGCACCAGCTTGGACTGCGGCTGGCGGATCTGATAGTGCAGCCCGCGCAGCGTGCCACGGCGCGAGCCGGAGTGGTTGTCCTGGACGAAGGGGCAGGCGATGCCGGGCTGTGCAAACTCATCGGCCCGGTAGGTTTCCATGAAGAAGCCGCGCTCGTCGCTAAAAACGACCGGTTCGAGCAGCATCACCTCGGGAATGTCGGTTGGGATGAAGCGCATAGGTTCGCTCGTCAAGGGTTTGGGATGCCTGTCGCATTATAGCAAAGATTGCCACGCCACGCGGAGGTCGTTTTATGGCGCCCGGCAATCGAAAACATCGATGGCTGCCCCATATCCATAGCGTGCGCCCAAAAAACGCTCCACCCTGTGACAGGTCGAACGCAGGTAACTGTCCAGCATGTCCGGATAGGGCTCGCTGTTCAACACCAGGAAGCCTGGCTGGTAACGCTGTATAACATACTCGGCGGCGTCCATATAGGTCGTGTGGTGGGCGAGGTATTGGGCGACGTCGGGACGGATCAGGCCCGCAAAATCGATCATCCGGCGGTCGGCGTAGTAGCCGATGATCCCGATTTCGAGGGCGCTGACTGTGGCGTCGGGCGGCGTGTGTGCGTTCAACCAGCGGCCCAGGTCACGATAGACTTCACGGCGGGGATCGGGCACGCGGGAGGCCGCGATCGCCGTGTTTAATTGCAGGGCGGTAACCGCCAGGATCACGATAACCAGCCCGGCTTTAAATGCGGGAGACCATTTCGACAGGTTTCCCGGCGCCCGTTTCAAGACCGAGTCCCCGCCAACATACAGGCCCTCAACCCCCAACCCGACCAGAGCTACGTAGCCGGGCGCCAGCGGCGCATAATACCAGAAGTAGGTTGTGACCCCCAGGGCAGAATATGCGAGTAAATAGACAAGCGGCCAGGCGAGAAAAAGCGCCCACTGGCGGGCGCAACAGAACACGAAGACCACCCCGGTCAACGCCAGCCCGGCCTGGACGAGGCCGGCTGGCCTGGACAACTCGCCTTTGACCTGCTGAACCAACCCTTGCAGGAAACGCTGGCTGATGACCATCATGCCCTGGTGCTGCTTGGCAGCCAACGTCGCCGGGAGCGGCGAGCCAAAGTAAGGCCAGGCAAATATGACCCAGGCGAGCAGGATCGAAACAAACAACAAGGCCGGTTTGAGCGGAAACCCCGCAGAGCGGCTCGCAGGGCGGCCCGCATGGCGGCCCGCATGGCGGCGAGTAAAAACAAAGTGGAGAGCCAGCAGCCCCACTACCAGGATACCGTCGGGGCGGGTTAGCACGACAAGCGCCGCGAGAAGGGCCAGCCCGGTGTAAGCAAAGCGCAGGTAAGCCGCAAAGCAGGCCAGGCAGAGAGCGATGTACAGCGGGGTCTCCGAGCCGATGGTGGTATGCAGCAGCGGGACGCTGGGATAAAGGATCAGCGCCAGCCAGCCCACCCGAGGCGTCTTCAGGACCTTCGCCAGGTCGAAGAGGAGCAACCCCCCAGCTGCGATGCTGACGGCGCCGATCAGGTTAGCGGCCCTGGGGATGTCTCCCCCCAAAAGTGAGACCGCCGCCAGCAACAGGGTGAATAGAGGGGTCGTGGTGCTGAGCGTCTGCTCGCCCGGGTTGTAAACAAAACCAAGCCCACTGGCCAGGTTGCGGGCGTAGCGGTAGGTGATGAACGGGTCATCATAGGCCCAATTTGAGCGCAGGATGAAGATCGCCGTGCTGGCGAGCAGCAGGTAAAGCGTCGCCCCAACCCATGCCGGCGTTCGGCTCAGATGAGCGGCGCGTTGCCAGGCGGGCGCGAATCTATCGAAGGGACGGCTCATTCTTATTCAGAATCTATCGCTCGCCGGATCGTCCGTCCGGGAGGTCATTTTGCAAATTCGAGATAGGTCGGGTGGACGACCAGGAGGGGATTTTGCGTGAGGGGGATGGGATTGCCGAACTTATCGTAAATCGCGACCACGCTATCCGGGAGGGTGATCTGTTTGCCGTTCACCCCATCGGGGGACCACAAAATCCACACCCGCTTGGCGGGCAGGCGAAACTCATAACCGCGCAGGCCGTCGTACTCGGTAAGCGTGGCGCTCAGCGTGGCGCCTTGCAGCTTTTTTGACATAAAGGCAAGCGCATCATACCCCGGCCTGGGGGTCGATTTAAGAAACAGGCCCGATTGACGCCAGGCAGAGTCTTCCAGCGTGTACCATA
>JADYYC010000396.1 GCA_020853835.1 Anaerolineales bacterium | reverse complement strand
CGCCGGTTCAGAATAGGCCGCTCGGCGGATATAACTCTGCGTTTGTTAAGCGCCGGCTCAGGCAAAGGTGTATCCAGAATTTCAAGCCTGGCCGGACGTTCGCAAGATTGCAGCCAGGAGTTAGCCAGCAAAATCGCTTGGCGGGCATAATTCGAGAGGTGCGAGATTGGGCAATCGCTGCAAGCATCCAGGTGCAGCCTTAGATTATATTCCAGGCCGATTTCAAACCACAAACCGGGTGAGATAGCCGCAATGCACGTCCCCAATTGTAGAACAGGCACTGGCTCGGTTCCCTCCTGCGGCGAAGGATGTAAGCGGCAGGCGATCTCCGCATTATCTGTCTTCAAACGTTGCAGCGTCGTAATCAGACTGCGCTCGCTCCAGTCTTCGGTTTCAAAACACTCTACTGGACATACGCTCAGACAGACCCCGCAACCCAGGCAACGATCTTCGTTCAGGTGTATCTCGCGGTTTGAAAATTGTAATGCCCCGGATGGGCAGGCGTTCAAACAATAGTTGCAGGCGGCCTCCTGATGGCGCTGCCATAAACAACGCGCGATATGGACACTTGAAGGCGTCGCGGACATTAAAGAAAGCTTTACCGGCGGCATTGAACTATTCACTTGTTTTGTTCTCAGGGCGTGGTTTTCCAACATCCGGCTTGTTCTCGGAATCGATTGAATCGCTGCCTTCGATTTGGATGATCGTCCGGGCAAGGCGGGCAATTGCCCGATAGAAGGGGTGGTGGCTTGCCGTCTCTATATCCTCGCAAAACTGGACACTCCACCGGCCAAGATGACCGTCGATAAATGCAAGCTGCTGACGGCGCCATTTCAACGCCTCAGAATTGTTGTCTTCTGCCCAGCAATCCGACTCTTTTTTGCACAGGTAATATAGGAACTCGCACTCGGTCGCGAAATGATCGGGCGGCTCACGTAGATCGCTGGACATCGCTACCCCGGCTTCACGATAGGCGGCTTCTACTGAAAGAGCCTCAGGGCTGACCATCAATAAGGGTGCGACGCCTTTGGTCTTACCGCCATAGAAGGTCTCATAGGGCGGAACGGCAGCGTGACCAGGACCGATAAACAGGCGGGCATACTCTACTTTCATATCCCGTAATACTTGATCCTTGTTTTGTTGTGCCAGTTCCATTTGTGCAGCTTTGAGGGGGGCAAATGCTTCCCGCGCTTCGTTGCTGGGAATCCGGCGATTGCCTAAATCCTGGAAATAACCGTGGATCTCGGAGATATACGAACCATTGATAATTTGATCCACAAATTCTTCATTTGGATCAAAGAATGCAAAAGCCAGAAGACCAAACACCTCGGCGCGCGCCAGTGCTAAGTGAGATAGCCTGGAAAAGGCGGTATCGATCGCTTCAGTATCGGTTTGACCAGTCATAGACACACCTCCAAATGTGAATTAACTTTAGCCGCAAAACGAACAGCTGCCAATATACCGAAAGTCATTTATTTGTACTTTATCGACACATTAAGCCAGATATTGATCCATTCCGGGTGAAGAGACTGTGTGCAGGTCTTTGGTGATTAGATAGGCTTTACAGTTAGGGAAAGTGTTCAACAATTCCAGGCCAGCCTTTTTGCCAGCTGCCATGATCGCTGTCGCCAGGGCATCTGCCAGGGCCGCGCTTGGGGCTACAACGGTCGCGCTGGCCAGATCTAAGGAGGAGACGCCCCGGCGAGGGTCGAGGATGTGGTGGGCTGATTGGTCCGCCACAAACGGCTGGAGATAATCGCCCGAGGTGGCAACGGCCATATTTTGCACATTTAGCTCGGGCAGCGCTAAATTTTCTCCCTGGCGCGGTGGGCGCAGCCCTATCCTCCAGGGGGTATCCGAGCTATTAGTCCCCGAAGCCAGCAAATCGCCGCCTGCCTCCACAATGACATCCCCATAGCCGCGCTCCCGCAGGCACTTAACACCGGCATCGATTACTGCCCCCTTGCCGATCCCATCCAACGTCAGACTCATGCCCGGCAGCGAGAATCCAATCTCGTGAGCATCAATAACGATCTTGCTGTAGTCCACCACTTTTAGAACCGTGCGTATCTCATCGTAGCCGGGCAATCGTTTGCCCCGATTTATCTGATACAGATCAAACAAGGGCTTAATGGTGATATCAAAGGCGCCTTGGGATGCATGGCTGATGTCATGGGCCCGCTGCAGGATGGTTACCAGCTGTGGATCAGGCGAGGCCAGCACCCCACCGGCATTGAGGCGGGATACCTGGCTGGATGGATCGAAACGAGTGAAGATATTTGCCAGGCGCTGCATTTCCGCCAGCGCCGCCTTTGCGGCTTTCCTGGCCCGGGCAGGGTCATCGCCCAACAGAGTCAGGTTGACCACACAGCCCATCAGGTAATGGGTTTCTTGGATGAGTTCAGGCAGATTTGGGTCAAGAAAATCGAGCCAATTATCATTAAAACGCAGCGCGATCCCCGACGCTGCGCCGCCAATAGCAAGGATCTTCATGAAGTTGCGACGAGAGACGAGTGGCGCCTGTTTCATCACTTCAATATCCACCCATCTCTACTGTATTATGGCGCAGGTAGATTTCGCCTGAGAGAGTCCCGCTATTGGTTTGTTGAAAAGAACCGTAAAGGATAATCAACGCCAGGACTATGGTCACAAGTACATAGATCTGCAATGCACGCACTGCACCTATTTCATTGGAGCGTTTTGTTTGGTTCTCCATATCCTTTTTACCTGGTTACGAATGAATAAGATGAAATCCATAATCACGCCAACCGGGCAAAGATAATAACAGAACGGACGCATGGTGATCAGAGAGGCGAACAGCACAAAGACCAGCAACATCCATGGAAAGAAGCCGGCTGAGAAGCTGAACAGGGTGCCAAAAGGTTCAAAACTGGCCGCTCCCGGTTGGCGAAAGGCCAGCCCCAGCGCCAGAGCCAACACGGCCAGCCAGCGGGGCGCCCAGCGCAACTGACGATAAACACCGCGGGGCAGGAAAGGTTTGGCGTCGCTCATCCGGCCAAGACATTCCTGGACAGCCCCAAAAGGGCAGAAGTTGAAACAATAGATGTTCTTTCCCTGAAGAACCGCCAGTCCGATCACGCCCCCCAGCAGCATATACCAGTACAGGTGATCCTGCCAGGTCGGCCAGTAGCCGGCTAGCAGCGAGGCAAAGTTTGCCAGGGTCAGGGGTTGGTTCAGGACGAAACCCAACACAGCCATGCCGGTGAGCAAAAGCGCCCAGTGAAGGATTTTCCTGGAACGTGTGTTTCTGAATCGAGGCAGGGTTAGGCTGCCTGCAAACAGCGCCAAGAGCGCGATCTCCGGCAGACCAAATCTGATGGGAGGCGCAGTTGGCTGGAGCGCTCCGGTATTGATTTTCTCTGACGCGTTACGGATCGCTTCAGCGACCGCCCCCGCGCTGAGGGTCGCCCCGCTGATGCTATCCACATCCTGACCTAACATAAACGGTTGGTCGGTGGTCTTGCCCAAAAAGCCTTGAATAAATTTGCGATCGCTGAGCAAAGCATAGAAGCCAGGCGTCTCGCGCTGTTCGATCACCTGGATGCCGGCGATCTCGCCGTTCGGATCGATCCCCACAAGGAGGTAGATCGGGCCGCCATAACCGGTGGCGTCGGCAGCCGCGGCATAGCCCAGCACCTGATCTTCTGCGTTATAGGCCGTGAAAATCTCGCCATTGGCTTCGACGCGCTGTGTCCCCGGTAATACGTTGGGAACCAGCGGCCCTACCGGAGAACGGGTGTTGAGAAAGCCGTACACCCAGGCGCCCAGGATGATCAGCGCCGCCAGGACGCTTTCCAACCAGGGCAGGCGGCGTTGGTGGGTTTGTCTGGGGCGCGTGGATAAAGGTAAGGAAGGATTCATAGATGGGAGATTCGCTTTCGAGCATCGCCAGACAGCCGGTTTCTGGCGATTAAGAGGCGGTCGATCGAAGGATCAGCCGCCTCTTTTCCAGCTAAATCGGAGATCAGCTCCTGGCTGTTGGAGCCAGGCGGAGGTTGTTGAAACCGAGGATGAGCAAGAAGGCGAAGAGACCGATCAGGCCGAGGATCACCCCCAGCTCAACCAGGCCTGGGGTATAACCACCCACAGGCGCGATCTGCACCCCGGCATAGTTGATGTTCTGCACCGCAAAGCCCATATTGACAAACAGGAGGCGTTTGGCCGCCAGGTATATGAGCGCCAGAACAGCCCCGGCTGCCATCCAGCCGCTCTGTAATCGGGTTGCGGGCAGGAGGAGAAGGAGGATGGCGGCGATCCCGGCGATGACCTCGACCCAGAAGAGGGGCGAACCGAGCATGGCGTTGACGATCTCAAGCGCGTTTGTCGAGCGGGAGAACCAGTGGGTGACGAGCTCGCTGACGTTCAGGAGCAGCCCGAGGCCAACGGTTGCGGCGGTCAGCCCTGCCAGGGGCGCCAGGTCGCAGCACTCCAGTACGTTGTATCCGGCAGCTTTGAGCCCGACCATGAGCAGCAGGAGCAGGGCGCCGGCAGAGGCCAGGGCGGCAACAAAAAAGGCTATCGGCTGGACGGCGGAGAACCAGAACTCGCGCCCCACCTGGGTGGCAAACACGAAGGCGGTCAGGCCGTCTGCCAGACCGGCGAAGAACGCCAGTAATGCGATCGGCTTGAGCGCGTCATCGGATTTGACCGTCATCAGGCGGCGCAAGAAAACGGTTGCGACGATCAGGTAGGCGACGGTCAGCAACAGGTCCCACAGCATGGGCGAGCCGAGGTTGCCAAAGCGCACCAGCCGCCACAGGCGATCGGGGTGGCCCAGGTCAACCAGAATAAATAAACCGCCAACGACCAGCGAGGCCAGGGCGACGAAAGCGGCCAGCTTTGCGTAGGGGCGGAAGCGGGGCAGGTTGAACAGGATCGGCAGCGAGCCCAGCACCAGCATCCCGGCGGAGAGGCCCATGAAGAAGATGAACCCGGCGATGTAGGCGCCCCAGGCGTTCAGGTTGTGCAGAGAGGTGGCGCCGACACCCTGGCGCAGTTGGATAATCCAGGCGAATACGCCCAGGAGGAAGAGCAGGCCGGAGACGACCAGCCAGACAGGCAGGTTAGATTTTTTGGGGGTTTCGTTCACAGTTGTTGTAGTCATTTCAGTCCCTTATCCTCAGGTCAGGAAGTAGACGGATGGCTCGGTGCCCTTTTCTTCCAGCAGGCGGAAGTGAGAGCGGTTGAGGACCAGCTGCGAGACTTCGCTTTCCGGGTCGTTGAGATCGCCGAAGTGGCGAGCGCGGGCCGGACAAACCTCAACACAGAAGGGCAGCTCGCCTTTGACCACCCGGTGAGCGCAGAAGGTGCATTTCTCGACGGTGCTCTTTTCGTGGATAGGCGCATCGATCGAACCAACCGCAAAGCCAGTGGCGTAAGTTGGTTCTTCGAAGTTGAATTCGCGCACGCCGGTGTACGGGCAGGCGACCATACAGTAACGGCAGCCCAGACACTTGCTGGGATCCTGCATCACGATGCCGGTTGCTTCGTCCTTCCAAGTGGCGCCTACCGGGCAGACCTTGACACAGGCCGGGTTTTCGCAGTGCTGGCAGGCCAGGGTGATAAAGCCCATTTTTAGATTGGGAAACACACCCGCTGGCGTGTCCATATCTTCGCCGCCCACGGTCAGGGTGCGGTTCCACCAGTTTTTATCAGGCAGGTTATTCTCCAGCTTGCAGGCTACCGAGCAGGTGTGGCAACCGATGCAGCGTTTGGTATCAATTACCATTCCGTAATGTTTGTTAGCCATTTTATACCTTTCCATTCCACTTGCGGACTTCGGCAAGCTCATCCATGAAACTCGAGTTGACTCCGAAAGGATCGAATTTAGATGTAGCTAGCTCTGATAAATCGCCTTCTTTATATTGACCTCGCTGCCAGCCTTTCGCAAAGACCATCGCGCCTGGTTTCACCCCTTCGGTCAGGACCGCTTTTACGACGGCACGACCACGGTCGTTGAATACTTCCACGTAATCGTGGTTGGCAATGCCACGCGCAGCAGCATCTTTGACATTTATTTTAACAAACGGCTCCGGCTCTAATTCCCGCAGCCACGGGGTATCGTACCACTGGCTGTGGACACGAAACCTCGGTCTTTCAGAGAGCAGAACCAGCGGATATTTCTTATAGAGTGAATTATCTGGCCATGCTTCTACCGGCGGGAAGAAACGGGGTAGATGTTCTCGTTCGATGTCCAAAGGCTCATCTGATGACGCCAGCGGAGTGGGGTTTTCGACATAAAATTCCATCCGTCTGGTCGGAGTTAGGAAGACATTTCCTTCGCATGAAATAAAAGGTTCTTTCATGTAGCGGATTCTCTTCTTTTCTCTTAGATTTTTGACATTGATGCCAAATTCCTCTGACTTTGGACTGGAGAGAAACTCATCCAGGTACTCTTCATCGCTTTTGGTAAAGTATTCGCCTACACCCATTTTATCGGCAAGCATGCGTACGATGTCTGCATCCGACTTCGATTCATAGAGAGGCTCAATCGCTTTCTCAGAAATCTGTGCATGATAATGTTGGCTGTTTGCCACAACATCGAGGGTTTCGAACCAATCGCATACTGGCAGTACAATATCTGCATAGCGCGCCGTATCTGTAAAGGTCATATCCGCCACAACGACCAGATCAAAGGATGCGTTAAACTCGTTGATCCATTCATTGGTATCTGGTAAGGTGTTGGCTGGATTACCGTAGATAACAAGTAATGACTTTAGCGCGTAGGGATTGCCCTGGAAAGTGCCGGTCTTCAAGACTTTACGGTACACCAGGTTAGAAATTGTTCCTCCCTTACTATCCGTTGGGGCTAAGAACTTAGGGTTTGTGTTAGTGTAAAAGGTTATTTGAGCGCCCACATGTGCGCCGGGATAGCCAATATTACCCGTAATTGCTGCCAGGGTAGCCACGGCATGGGCTGAATGGACGCCATTATCATAGGCCTGAGCGCCAAATCCTACATAATGATATACAGGTGTATCAGCGGAGACCCTGGCAAGATGATGAATGGTTTCCTCGGGAACCTCGGTCAATTTTGCGGCAACTTCTGGTGGATATTGATTGACCTCTTTTTTCAAGAGTTCAAACGCGGTGTGGACCTTGATGCCAGCGACCTCATAAACGCCTTCGAGGGCGGGTGTCTCTATTGAATTGACCGCCACTGCAGTATTTGTCGCCGGATCCCAAACCGCGATGGGATCGATCTTTGTGGGTTTCCCGGCAGCGTCCAATGGTCCATCAATTGGCTCGACGCCTTTATCACTCATACGCAAGAATTTTCCGGTATCTTCCCGGACCAGAAAAGGAGCCACAGTGTGTGCCAGTAGGAAAGGTACATTATGAAGATTTTCACTGATGATAACTTGCATCATCGATAGGATCAGGGCAGGATCTGATCCGGGGCGAATGGAGACGTGTTCATCTGCCTTTGATGCAAGGATCGTGAAGACAGGGTCAATTGCAATAACTTTGGTGCCTTTTTCGATGGCATCTGCCAAAAAATGCCATTGTTGTATCTGAGCATTGGTCATGTTTGACCCCCAGCCGATAAACGTTTTAGCATTGACAATATCGGCTTCATCACTACCAACCCAGAGCCCTTCCCAACCCTTTACTCGATTAAGACCCAATAGTGAACCCAGATCAACGTCGTAGGACAGGGCTGTACCGCCAATTAAATTACGCAAACGCTTGTACATGTTCTGGATAGCTCCGTAGCTTCCAGAGCCAGTTATCATGCTGTTTGCGTAATCTCCATATTCAGATCGTATTTGCTTCCATTTATCGGTTATTAAAGTGATCGCTTCGTCCCAGGTGATGCGCTCCCACTTATCTTCACCCCTCTCGCCAACCCTTTTCATGGGATATTTGATTCGCTCTGGATTGTAGGTTCTTTGCACGTGGGACAAACCACGGAGACAAATTCGGTTAAATTTTTTATCAGGGAAATCTGCTGGTGAAGTTTTTACGATTTTTCCATCGCGAACATGCACATTTAGCCCACACGCAGAAAAACAGTTTGGTTTACAAACACCAGAAAAAATTTGTTCGCCAGCATTCGCAGCTTGCTGTTGAACACTTACTTCCTCCAGTGTCCTCAAAACTGGGCGTCGGGATGCCCCGACAACGGCAGCCACCCCCGCCGTCGCCCCGGACACTTTCAGGAAGTCACGACGGTTGATGTAACCGTCTTTCCTTTTCTCGTTGTCCATAGAATTCTCCTTCTTTTTGGATATATTTGGATAACCTGTTTTTTGAGTCATTTCAGATATGCGCCTGACGTACCATTGAGGGTGGGCATCGCGATCGGTGTCCTTTGTTTCAGATTTTTTTTGCTGTAAGCGGCGTTGAATAGCTGGCCATAAATCGATGTCCGCTGGCACTGCCTGTTCGGTGTATCGTGTAAACCGGGATTTCAAGAATTGCTTGATACTCATAGCACACCTTATGCAAAAACCGGGAGGTTCATTCGTTTAACCAGAGCGCGCAAATGGTTTTTTGCAGAGTGCAGCCTGGATTTCACTGTCCCTGATGGAATTTGAACCGTCTCAGCAATCTCGTCATCACTCATTTCCAGATAGTATTTAAGTTCTAACACCGCGCGATGTTCAGGGGTAAGCTGCTGCATCAGTTCCTGAATTAAGTCACAATCGTCTCGAAAATCGCTGAACTCCTCCTGCTCAAACCTTAATTTGCTGTTGTTTTGCGCTGCTCGTTGTCCGAAAAGTTCATCATCCTCCAGCGAAACCAGGCGTTCCTGGCTTTTAACTGTTTTCAAGGCATCGTTAACCACAATCCGCAGAAACCAGGCGCGAAAAGGGCGGGTTTCATCGTATTGATGAATACGCTGGTAAACCCGGATAAAAACTTCTTGCACGACTTCTTCAGCAAGCCCCAGGTCATTGGTGATTGGATAGGCAATCCGCACTGCTTCAAGCTGATATTTGCGAACCAGTATTTCTAACCCACGAATATCACCAATCTTCAACTTAGTAATGGCTGTGAGCTCATCCATTGATTTTCTTTAGAGAACTACTTGTTGCCTGTGTCCGATAATAGTATCTTTGAGTTTGAGAAATCGTTCACAATTGATTTATTTTGCACACAATATCTTCTTTTAGTTGGCAGGTCAGGTGATGATAGGCCCGACAATGTCTGACGAACATCCTCCCTTTATGACAAACATCATCTTTT
>JADYYC010000395.1 GCA_020853835.1 Anaerolineales bacterium | reverse complement strand
TCTTTCGCAGTCGCATAATAGTCCGACAGCACCGCGCTGGCAAACAGGTTGTTCAAGGCGGTGTGCGGCGTCTTGGCGGACATGTCGAGCAGGTATTCCAGCTCCTCGGGGCGCATCTCGTGCTGGACCATCACCCCGCTGGCGTAATCCTTCCAGAACTCGCGCGTGCCCTCCAGCGTGGGGAGCACCTGGCTCATCACCATGCGCAGGTCTTCGATGCTGCCCTCCACCCACCAGTCCGGGTCGGCGGAGAGCGGCACGGGCGACATATCGATGGTTACCGCGGCCTTGAGGCGCTCCATCCCGAATTGCGCCACGTACGACCAGATGTCCAGGTTGCCAGTGCTCCAGCCCACCAGCGTCAGGTCATGCAGGCCGAGCGCCTCGATCAGCGCGTTCAGGTCGCGCCCGTGGGTGAGGTAGTCGTTGCCGTGCGAAACCTTGCTCGAAAGCCCCTGCGAGCGCGGGTCAACCGCGATCACGCGCTGATCTTTTGAGAAATGCTCGATCTGCGCCTTGAAGATCTCGCCCGCAAACGTCAGCCCGGGGATAAAGATGATCGGGCTGCCCTCGCCGCGCTCGAGGTAATGCAGTTCTACGTTCTCTGCCACAGTCTGATACTTGCTCTCGGTCCGGTCGCTTGCCATGTTGATACCTCCTGTTTATGACGGGGTTTTGATTTCTAATAACGGGCTGATACGGCTTCATCATATCATCATTCTGGCTGCGGGGCTGACGAACGCCCCCGGTTTTTTATTTACGCACAGCCGGCAGATACACGGGGTAATAGCTCTCAACGGCGCCGATATCGCAGTGCGTTCCGAATGGGCGGGCGTGACCGCGCTGGTCGTCAGCCGGGCAGTTGTTGGGCGCGTTGTAGACCACCCCATCGATTGCAGGACTGCCGCTCTGCGGCATCATCGTTTCGGTGAAACCGCCGTTGTTTTTCAAAGCGCCCAGGAGCGGGTCGACGCCGCTCAGCGAGCCTTTTGTGACGCCCCAACCACAGGTTGTCCCGCTATCGATATTGTTCCCATGGTCCAGAGGTTTCGCCGAGGTCGTGCTGCAATTCCCACCCGCCGGGCTGTTGGCGATGATGGTGTTGTAGGTCCAGGTGCTCAGAATGCCGTGATAGCCGCCCCCGCCGCCTTCCGAGGCAGAATTGGCGCTGAGCGTGCAATTTTCCAGATAAACCGATGAAAACAACGCCAGCGCGCCGCCCTGGAGGGCGGAATTGCCATAAAAGGTGCTGTTGCGGATCGAACCGATGGGAGCGTCTGCCGCCAGATGAACGGCCCCGCCCTGCTGTCCAGCGGTATTCCCCTTGAACGTGCTGTACTCAATATGCATGTTGCCTGAGCTGTAAAAACCGCCGCCGTGCTGGTCGGCGTCGTTAGAATCGAGCGTATCTTGCAGCAGGTTAACCAGGCCAGCGACGTTCTTTCCGGCGCCGCCGTTCCGCCCCGCCTGGTTGTCTTTGAACACAACGCGAGTAAACACTGCCGTCCCTTCCAGCACACTGAAAGCGCCCCCATCTTCTCCTGCAGTGTTATGCCAGAAGGTGCTGTCTCGGACCCAAGAGCCCATCCGGCTGTTTTCAATGTAAATGCCGCCGCCGCTGCGAAAAGTGGCGTAATTGAGGTTGAAAGCGCAGTTCGTGACTCTGTGTAACCCTCCGGCCTCGTTGTAAACCGCGCCGCCATTGTCCTCGGCGGTGTTGAGCGCAAAAAGCACATGATCGCTGATCAAGCTTCCGTCGTTATAAATCGCGCCGCCGCTGCCGCCAAAGGCGGTGTTCATCAGAAAATCGGTGTCTGTGATGGTCAAATCGCCGCCCGAAGCGGGATACCCATTCCGATTGTAGATCGCGCCGCCCGAATAGGTGGCGACATTTTCCTGGAAGACCCCGCCCGTGATCTCGACCTGACCCTGGTGGATGTACAGACCGCCGCCGTTGGCGGTATCGGTCGTATTATTATAAAAGCCGGTATTAGTGATCGTGAGCGTACCTTCGTTGTAGATGCCTCCGCCGGAATTCATAGCCCGGTTGCCGGATATGGTGCAGGCATCCAGCGTCACTTCGCCCTGGTTGTAAATCCCCCCTCCCAGGCTTGCATAACCGTTGACGATTTTGAGCCTGATCAAAGTGAGCTCCGCCCACATCTGAAGATACAGCACGCGGTTGAGCCCGCCTCCGCTGATAGTCACATCCCTCCCGCTGCCGTCGATGGTCAGCGCCCCGCCAGCAGACGAGATCGTCGGCAGCGTCGAGCCCAGGTTGATCGTCCCGCTGGACAAGAACGAGATTGTGTCGGCGGCGCCCGTGGCGTTGGCAGCGTTGATCGCCTCGCGCAGGCTGCAATGGGAGACCGTGCAGCTCCCATCGTTGGTATCGGTCAGGGTCGTGACGACCAGCGAAGCCCCGGCTGTGGGGCGCGGCAAGGCGGCGACCAGGCTGGCAAGCAGCCCGGCGCAGCCAAGAACGCGCCAGAAACCCCATCGCGTCCTGTTGTTGTTCATCGTCCCTCCCGTGAAAAACAAAGCGGTTGATCATTTTTTAGCATAAACGAAGATGAAAGTCAATCTGCTGGATAATCCAGAATAACCTGCCGAAGAGGCGCAGATTTTCTCGGCGGCAGATCAAGCGGTTATAATCAAGCAACCTGACGATGACAACGCACACAACTTTCGAAGAGCTTTACGCCCGGTTGAGGCAGCTCTACTACGAAGAGCAATACGCAGCCGCGCTGGAGCTGGCCGAGGCCGGGCTGCGGCAATTCCCCCTGGAACGCACCTTCCTGGATTACTGGCGGATCACCCTCGCCGCAAAGAGCGGGGACGCCGCGGCTGCGAAGGCGTTCTTTGCCGAGGCGCTCGACCAGGGAAGCTGGTTCAGCGATGTCTTGCTGATGCGCAGCGCCGCGCTGGCTGGCCTGCAGGACGACCCGGAGTTCGCGGCGCTGGTCGCCCGGAACCTCGAACTGGCCGAGAGCGACCAGGCGCGCCAGTTCCCGCTCTACATGCTGCGCCCGGAGGGGAAGTGCCAGTCCGGCGGCCCCGCCTGTCCGCTCCTGATCGGCCTGCACGCCAGCGGCGGGACCGCCCAGACCTCGCTCGATTTCTGGAAGCCGGCTGCCTCGCTCGGCTGGCTGGTGGCCGCGCCGCAGTCATCCCAGGCGCTCATGAAGGGCGCCTATGTCTGGGATAACCGCGAAGTCGCTGAAAAAGAGATCCGCAAGGATTACGAGACCCTGACCGAGAGCTATTCCATCAACCCCTGGCAGACCGTGCTCGCCGGCCATTCGCTCGGGGGCGAGACCGCCATCTGGCTGACGCTGCGGGGCGCGCTGGAAAACTCGTATTTCCTCGCCATCGGGCCAACCGGCCCGCTGATGGACGACCCCGGCGCCTGGAAAAACCTGCTCCAAGAGCGGCCCCTCAACGGGCTGCGCGGTTATATCCTGCAAGGGGAGTTGGACGAGGCCGTGTCGGCGGAGAGCATCGCCGCGCTGGTTGAAACGCTCAACCTCGCCGGGGTTGAAACCGAACTGGAGATCGTCCCCGGGGTGGAGCACGATTTCCAACCCGGTTATGAAGAGGCGATCCGGCGCGGGCTGAATTTCCTCGCAAGTTGACCAAGAACCGCCGCGCGGAGCCTGAATTTCGGCCTTCAGGGCTGCGCTTCGGCCGTGCGGTAGAGATGTAACTCTTCGATCAGCTTGTAGACCCCGCGGGGGAGATAGTAGCGGTAAGTCCCTCGTGAGGCGATTTTCTCCCTCAACCGGGTTGAAGAGATCTCGAGCAGCGGCGCCTCCAGGATGCGCACGCGCGTCAGCAGACCGGGGAGCGCGGCCTCCAATTCTGCCAGGTCGAGATCAGGCCCGGGGCGGCACATCACGCCCAACTCATCGCACTGCAAGACAAATTCCTGCGCCATGTGCCAGAGCGGCAGGTCATCCAGGGAATCACTGCCCATCAGGTAGACCAGGCGGTCCCGCGGGTGATCCTGGCGTAGCAGGCGCATCGTATCCACCGCATAGTGCGGCGGCGGGCGATCCAGATCCACCCACGAGATCACAAAAGCCGGGTCAGCTTCGAAAGCCGCCCGCAACAACTCATAGCGCAGCGCCACCGGGGTGAGCGAACGGCGGGTTTTGTGGGGCGGGTTTGGGGTAAGCACCCAAAGCACCCGATCCAATTCGAGCTGGGCAAGCGCCTCAGCCGCAAGGATCAGATGCCCGATGTGCGGAGGGTCAAACGTGCCGCCAAAAATGCCCAGTCGCATGCTCAATCCTGCCACTCCAATTCATGATCGCCGATGAACACCGTGTCGCCCTCCTGAACGCCCGCCTGGCGCAGAGCGCGGTCGATCCCCAGCGTTTCGAGGATGCGCTGGAAGCGCCGGATGGATTGGTAGTGCTCCCAGTAGGTCATGCTGGCGGCCCGCTCGATCGCCTGCCCGCTCACCCGCCAGCCGCCAGGCTCGCGCGCGATGGTGAAGGCCTTTGGATCGGTCTCGACCCGGTAGACCGGCAGCTCCGGGGCGGGCTGAGGCATGGGCGCCTCCTGGAGGAGCTGAGCCGCCCGAAAGAGCAGCGGGCGCACCTGTAAGCCGGTCACGGCCGAGATCGCAAACGGCTCCGGGTCGGCCTGGAGCCTGTCCCGCTCGGCTCGGATGCGCTTTTTTAGCTCGGCTTCAACCGCCGGCCATTTCTCTTGCACCTCGGGCAGGTCCATTTTGTTGAAAGCCACGACCTGCGGTTTGCGGGCCAGGTCGGGATCGAACAGCGCCAGTTCGGTGTTGATCTGAGCGAAGTCTGCGATCGGGTCGGTCGAAAGCCCGTCGAGCAGGTGGATAAGCACGCGCGTGCGCTGGATGTGGCGCAAAAAATCATGCCCCAAACCCACTCCCTGGTGCGCGCCCTCGATCAGCCCCGGGATGTCTGCCAGGACCAGGGTCAAATCATCGTCGAGGCTTGCCACCCCCAGGTTTGGCTCGAGCGTGGTAAACGGGTAGGCGGCGATCTTGGGCCGGGCGTTGGTGACCGCGGCCAGGAAGGTGGATTTGCCCGCGTTTGGGACGCCGATGATGCCCACGTCCGCGATCAGCTTGAGCTCCAGACGCAGGCGGCGCGCCTGACCCGGCTCGCCCTTCTCGGCGATGCGGGGCGTCTGGCGGGTCGACGAGACAAAGCGCGCGTTGCCGCGCCCGCCGCGCCCCCCACGGGCGACGACCAGGCGCTGGCCCGGCTCCACCAGGTCGCCCAGCAGCTCGGAGGTTTCGGCGTCGTAGATCAGGGTGCCCTGCGGGAGGGGGATGCACAGATCCTCTGCCGAGCGGCCGGTCATGTTTTGTTTGGCGCCGTTAGAACCATCCGGGGCGCGATATCTCCGCTTTTGCTGAACCGCGTAGAGCGTATTGAGCGTGGAGACGGCTTCCAGAACCACGTCTCCGCCCCGGCCCCCGTCCCCGCCGTCAGGCCCGCCGCGCGGCACGAACTTCTCGCGGCGGAAGTGGACCGCGCCGTCGCCGCCCTTGCCAGATTGCACCTGAATTTCTGCCTGGTCGATAAACATGGGTGGATTATACCTCTTGCAACTGGCACGAAAAAAACCCGCCCGTGGAGAATTGCACAAATACGTTTTTGGTGGTAAAGTCTGCTGATACCATTGAGCGAGGAGATCATGCCAGTCAAACACATTCCGGATATCGTGGTTGGACGCCTTCCGCAGTACCTGCGTTCGCTCCAGCGCATGGCGCTGGAAGGCCGCCAGGTGACTTCTTCACAGGAGTTGGGCGAGCGTTTAGGGATTTCAGCCGCCCAAATCCGCAAGGACCTCTCTCAATTTGGTGGGTTTGGCAAGCAAGGCACGGGGTACGACATTTCCTTTCTGATCCGGCAGCTTCGGACAATCCTGAACATCGATCACGATTGGGACGTGGCGGTGGTGGGCGCGGGCGGCATCGGCAGCGCGGTGGCGCGCTATCACGGGTTCACCGACCGCGGGTTCAACGTCAGGCTGATCTTCGACAGCGATCCCGAGAAGGTCGGCACGCAGGTCGGCGAGCACACCGTCCAGGACTACGCCCAGATGGCCGAGATCATCGAGCAGGCGGGGGTGCATATCGCGATGATCGCCGTGCCCTCGGCGGATGCGCAGGACGTCGCCGACAAGCTGGTCAAAGCGGGGGTCAAAGCGATTTTGAATTACGCGCCCATCAGCCTGAACGTGCCTCCGGGGGTTTACGTGCAGTATATTGACCCGTCTATCCACCTGCAGCGCATGACGTACTATCTGAGCCGGTAAGGCGGGCGCCCGGCTCGCGGCGGTGGTACGATCGACGCGCGCAGCCATTAGGCCCTCACCCCGGCCCTCTCCCGCAAGCGGGAGAGGGGGGGACTGTTCCGACATTTCGTCAATAGCGGTCCGCCCGCCATTTCGACTCGTGTTAGGCCCTTAAGACTTCCGAAGTCTCGCAGACTTCGGAAGTCTCTGTACCCCTCCGTCATTTCGACGAGCGCGGCTCTTATGCCCTCACCCCGGCCCTCTCCCGCAAGCGGGAGAGGGGGTCCTCCCCCGTCATTTCGACGAGCGAAGCGAGGAGAAATCTTTGAGTCTCGCAACCGGAATATGGGTTAGAATTTATTCGGATCGATCCGGTTCCACCTGTCACAAGAGGAGGCCCGAGATGGAAATTGCTGAACTGTACCGTGAATTGGAGCGCGGCGCGGAGAACCTGCGAGCGCTTACGCTGGATTTCACGCCGGAAGAAGCCCGCTTGCGGCCTGCGGCGCACGAGTGGTCGCTGCTCGAGGTCATCGCACACCTGTATGACGAGGAGCGTTATGACTTTCGACCGCGCCTGGAGACCGTCTTTTTTCACCCCCAGGAGGCCTGGACGCCAATCGACCCACAGGGCTGGGTCGAGCAGCGGCGCTACAATGAGCGCAATCTCGACGAGACCCTGCAAGACTTTCTCGCCGAGCGGGGCGAATCGCTGGCCTGGCTGCGGGGCCTCGAAGCGCCCGACTGGGAGGCGGTCTACCTGGCTCCGTTCGGCCCGATCCGGGCCGGCGACATCCTGGCGGCCTGGGCGGCTCACGACCAGCTCCATCTGCGCCAGGCGCTCGAGCTGCGGCGCTTCCGCCTGGCCCGGCTGAGCGCCCCCTTCAACCTGCGCTACGCCGGGGATTGGTGAGGGAGGCTATGGAAACCAACCAGGAGACAAGGATCGACCTCGCCTGGCGCGAGTGCAAGACCTGGATCACCGGGTTCGACGGCACGCCGCGCCTGGCGCTGCTGGTTGACGTCCCGTTGGAGGCGCTCCAGCCCGGGCTGGTAGAGCTGGCGGGGGAGGTTGAGGACTTACGCCTCACCTGCATCCCATCGAAAAGCGCCACCGCCCCCGAGCGCTTCGAGCTGGACGAGTTTCCCGCCCGGCTCGCCCAACTGCTGGGCGGCGACGCCGCAGAGCTGAGCGCCAACTTCGCCGTGCGCAGCACCGCCTTCGACCTGGACCTGCACGCCATCCTTCACCCCGTCAAAGAGGGGCGGCTGGCGCTCCAGATCGTCTGGTGGAGCGACCAGGTCTTCTCGAGCGAGACCGACGACGAGGCGCAATTCCAGGCGCTGGCGCGGTATTTCATCCAATTGCAGCAGGCCTTCCAGGCGGGCGGGCTGTTCCTCAGCCCCGAGAGCGGGTTGGCGGACGAGGATGAATGGGTGGAAGTCTAAAGCGATCCGCGCTTCGATGATCTGACAAGCCATTCAATATAGAATAACCTGGCAACCTACTCCACCGTCACGCTCTTAGCCAGGTTGCGCGGCTGGTCCACGTCCAGCCCGCGCAGCGCGGCGATGTGGTAAGCCAGCAGTTGAAGCGGGATAATCGCCGTGACCGGGCTGAGCATCCAGGGGGTGTCGGGCAGCCAGAGCGTATGGCTGGCGGCGGACCTGACGCGCTCGTCGTCGTCGGTCGCCAGCCCGATCACCACGCCGCCGCGGGCGCGCGCCTGCTCGATCTGGCTGAACATTTTCTCGTACCAGGGGTCGCGCGGCGCGATCACGATCACGGGCATGTCGCGGTCGATCAGCGCGATCGGCCCGTGCTTCATCTCGCCCGCCGGGTAGCCCTCGGCATGGATGTACGAAATCTCCTTCAGTTTGAGCGCGCCTTCATAGGCGGTGGGCATGTTGATGCCGCGCCCCAGGTAGAGGCAGTGGCTGGTGTTCATGAGCATGCGCGCCAGCTTCTCGACTTCGGCTTTGCGGTCGAGGCACTGGCCCGCCAGGTCTGGGATCAGGCGCAGGTCGGCGATGAGCGCCCGGCGCGTCGGGGGGTCCAGCGTTCCGCGCAGCTCTCCCAGGTGAACCGCGAGCATGTACAGGTCCACTATTGGGGCGGTGTAGGCCTTGGTGGAAGCCACGCCGATCTCCGGCCCGCTCTGCATGGAGAGGCAGCCATCCGCGATGCGCATCGCCTGCGACCCGACGGCGTTGACGATTGACCAGAGCCGGGCCCCTTTTTTGCGCGCCTCTTCCATCGCCGCGAGCGTGTCGGCGGTCTCGCCCGACTGGCTGATCGCCAGCACCACCGTGTCGGGGTCGACGAGCGGGTCGCGGTAGCGGAACTCGGAGGCGATATCCACCTCGACCGGCAGGCGGGCGATGCGCTCGATGAGCACCTTGCCGACCATCCCCGCGTGCGCGGCCGTGCCGCACGCAGTGATAAAGATTTTCTTGATCCGCCGCGCCGCTTCGGAGGTCAGGTTCAGCTCGGGCAGGCGCACGACCCCGCGATCAAAATCGACCCGCCCGGCGATGGTGTCGGTCAGCGAGCGCACCTGCTCGTGAATTTCTTTTTCCATGAAGTGACGGTACTCGCCCTTCTCGGCCGCGACCGGATCCCAGGCTACGCTGTGGATTTGGAGCGGGACGGCCGCGCCTTCGAGCGTCTGCACCTGAGCGCCGGCGCGGGTGATCACCGCCATCTGGCGCGATTCGAGGAAAGCCACGCGGCGGGTGTGCTCCAGGATGGCGGGCAGGTCGGAGGCGACGAACGTCTCGCCCTCTCCAAAGCCGATCACCACGCCGCCGGCGTTGCCGATGCGCGCCGCGATGATCTTGTCCGGTTCTTGGGAGGAGAGCGCCACCACGCCGTGAGCGCCCTTGAGGTGGGCGAGCGCCTTGCGGGTTGCTTCGGCCAGGCCGTCCTCAAGCGCGAGATATTTTTCGATCAGGTGGACGATCACCTCTGAATCGGTGTCGGAATTGAACTGTTCGCCTTCCAGCGCCAGCTCTTCGCGCAGCTCGAGGAAGTTCTCGACGATGCCGTTATGCACCACCACCACCTTGCCGGTCATACCCAGGTGGGGGTGGGCGTTGCGGGCGCTCGGCGCCCCGTGGGTAGCCCAACGGGTGTGGCCGATCCCGACCTGCCCGCCCAGCGGCGAGCGTTCGACGAGCGTTTCCAGCCGGCTCAGCTTGCCAGCGTCACGCCGCACCTGGATCTCGCCGTTCTGGATCACCGCCAGGCCGGCCGAGTCATAGCCGCGGTATTCCAGGCGCTTCAGACCGCTCAGAATCAGCGGCGTCGCGTCGCGCGGGCCGATATAACCAACGATTCCACACATGCGAATCCCTCCAGTTTTTTTTTACGCCACTCGCCATCTTTTTGTCCGCCCGGTTGCCCGCGCAGCGTTGTAATGGTTTGCTTATCTTGGAGGGAAAGGGTGCGGGCAGTGGCGTGCCCGGAAGGCTTCCGCTGATCTTTCGATTTTCCCGGGCTGCGCTTGCTCCAGCCCGGTTAACCTGCTTTTGAAAGCAGGAACCTTCATCCTCGTCAGCCGGCCGCAAGTTGCGGCGGCCCATGCGCTCGCTTTCCCAAGTTGAAACCTGACCTGCACCTCCGGATATCGCGGCACGCCGTCATTTTTGCCCCAGGTCATGCGCCGCCTTTCCCTGGGCGCGGGTATTATATCTTATTTCAGCCTGCATTCAGCCGCCAGGGCGCGGGCCGGGAAGTTTCGGCGGTATAATTTACCCCGGAAGGAGCCTGCTTTTATGAAATCCCCACAGCCAAATTCACGCCAATGTTTTGTATGCGGGCTGGAAAACCCGGCCGGACTGCACCTGCGTTTTTATCAAACCGGCGCAGGGGAGGTCTCGGCGGACTGCCAGATCCCGGAGAAATATCAAGGCTATCCGGGGATCGTGCATGGAGGGATCGTGGCTGCTATGCTGGATGAGCTGGCCGGCCGGGCCTGGATGGACGATGGGCCTGAGACGCGCTTTATGTTTACGGCGCGCCTGAACGTGCGCTACCGGAAGAACGTCCCGGTCGAACAGCCGCTGCGTCTGGTGGGCCGGGTGGGGGAGGACCGCGGCCGCACCGCCACCGCGACGAGCGCCGTCTACGATCAGGACGGCGCGCTCCTGGCGGAGGCCGAGGCGCTGCTGGTGAACCTGCCTGAAACCATGATCGAGCAGAGCGATCTGGAAGCGCTGGGTTGGAAAGTGTACCCAGAAGGCTGAGCGCACCGGGTAGAATCGGCACGGCTCCACAATCAGAGATAAGCGGAGGGAAACTGCATGATTGTTGAATATCACCGCCCGACAGAGTTGGATAAAGCGTTGAAACTGCTGGCCCGTCCCGATCCAGTCACTATTCCGATCGGCGGGGGGTCGGCGTTTCGCCGCACGGCCTTTGGGCCGCTCGCCATCGTCGACTTACAGGCTCTGGGGTTGGGCACGTTTGTGCAGAAGGGCAACACTATCGAGCTGGGGGCCACGCTCACCCTGCAAGGGTTGCTCGATGAAATTGAAAAAGGCGCCCTGGCGGGGCTGGAGGGGCTGGCGAAAGCGATCCGGCACGAAGCCGCCCATAACTTGCGCCAGGTGGGAAGCGTCGCCGGCTGCCTGGTCAACGCCAGCGGGCGCTCGCCCTTTGCGATGGCGATGCTGGCCCTGGACGCGGTTTTAAAGGTGGAACCGGGCGGGGAGGCGCTGCGCCTGGGCGACCTCTACCCGCTGCGGCGGGAGCGCCTGAACGGAAGGCTGATCACGCAGGTGAGCATTGGCGCAAACGTCAGAGTTGCCTACGAGTACGTGGCGCGCACCCCCGCCGACCGCCCGATCGTGTGCGCCGCGGCGGCCGTCTGGCCTTCGGGGCGGACGCGCCTGGCGCTGGGCGGGTTTGGCGAGGCGCCGCGCCTGGTCTTCGACGGCCCGGAAGCCGGGGGCGTCGAAACAGCCGCCCGCAGCGCTTATCTCCAGGCGGGCGACGCCTGGGCTTCGGCGGAGTACCGCGAACATGCCGCGGGCGTCCTGGCCCGCCGGGCGCTCGATTCCGCCTCCGCAAGCTGACGTTATCGATATCAGACTATGTAAGGAAAAACAAGGTGATGAACCACGGATTTGAGCTGGTAAACGAACGCGAGATCCCCGAACTGAACAGCCGGGCGCGCCTGTTCCGGCACCTGAACACCGGGGCGCAGCTTCTCTCGCTTGAAAATCAGGATGAAAACAAGGTTTTTGGGATCACGTTCCGCACCCCCCCGGCCGACTCGACCGGGATCGCGCATATTATGGAGCACAGCGTGCTGTGCGGCTCGCAAAAATACCCCCTCAAGGAACCCTTTGTCGAGCTGCTCAAAGGTTCGTTGAAGACGTTTCTGAACGCCTTCACCTATCCCGACAAGACCTGTTACCCGGTCGCAAGCCAGAACGTCAAAGATTTTTACAACCTCATCGACGTCTATATAGACGCGGTGTTCCACCCGCTCATCCCGCCCACAACGCTCCAACAGGAGGGCTGGCACTACGAGTTGGAGCAGGCCGGTCAGCCGCTCGTCAATAAAGGCGTGGTTTTTAACGAGATGAAAGGGGCTTATTCCAACCCCGACGACGTGCTCCAGGATCAGGCGCGCATGTCGCTCTTCCCGGACACGCCTTACGGGGTGGACGCGGGCGGCGACCCGCGCCACATCCCCGATCTGACGTATGCGCAGTTCAAGGGTTTTCACGACCGCTACTACCACCCCTCCAACAGCCTGATCTATTTCTACGGCGACGACGACCCTGA
>JADYYC010000394.1 GCA_020853835.1 Anaerolineales bacterium | reverse complement strand
GGTATGCATTGCCCATAATATGCGAAAACTGGCGGGGTGAGTACCCCCAGTTTTTTTGTCTTCGCCCATTCTTGCCTCCCAAAGCCCATTTCGGGGCTGTCTAGCGGTTCTTTCTGGACAGCCCCTGTTCGTCAGGCAAATGCTATTACCCCCTAAAACTTTAGGATACAACTTCCTGAGATTGGCAGAATCAGAATCTCAAAGAGCTCCAGATGCGGGTTACCATTCCTCGCAGCCGTGATCGATAATAAACTCTGCGACCGGCTGTAGGGCGACTTCTTGACCTGGCGGGCGCCGCATACAAAGCCGCCAAATATCCCCATGTGTCCATAGCAATAGGCGTTTTGATGCCGGAGGGGTTCATGCCATTGGGGGCTCGTGGGTAAACGGCCCCAACGTGCCAAACCTCAATGCTTCTTAAGCATTTGATTGAATTTCTACTTTGCAAACAACTGAATAGGGAAACGCCCGCGCGGGCGTTTGTTTCAATGCTTCCTAAGCATTTGGTGGGATTTCCACACAGGTGCGAGATATGCTCGTTTCATCGGTAGCCGCAGAATGGGGTTTCAATGCTTCCTAAGCATTTGGTGGGATTTCCACCACACGGGCTTAACCGTCGCGGACTGGGCGGCTCGCCGCTTGTTTCAATGCTTCCTAAGCATTTGGTGGGATTTCCACCCGCTCTCAAGAGCATGAAAGACACGATGACCTCTGGCGTTTCAATGCTTCCTAAGCATTTGGTGGGATTTCCACCCTGGGTAGGCATCGTGAGCCAGCCTATGTTGTCGGTGTTTCAATGCTTCCTAAGCATTTGGTGGGATTTCCACCAGTACCCGCCGATGCATGACCTGCTGAAACAGGGCGTTTCAATGCTTCCTAAGCATTTGGTGGGATTTCCACCTTCCTCAGGCCGTCAAGGACGCCCTGACCCACGGCGGTTTCGCTGTGTTTCAATGCTTCCTAAGCATTTGGTGGGATTTCCACCTGCTTGGCTGGGACCTCTGGGCCTCAAGCGCCGGTGGTTCCGCTCGTTTCAATGCTTCCTAAGCATTTGGTGGGATTTCCACGGGGCGAGGTGGTCTTGCGCCACCCGCACCCAACGGAGTTTCAATGCTTCCTAAGCATTTGGTGGGATTTCCACGGAAGCCGTTTGCTGAAGCGCTGAAGCTGGGCACCTCAAAGGGTGGGTTTCAATGCTTCCTAAGCATTTGGTGGGATTTCCACCGCGTGCTCACCGGTTCCCCCTGGCGCGACCACTCCTCAGGCATGTTTCAATGCTTCCTAAGCATTTGGTGGGATTTCCACCTTTTTCGTGCGCCGTCTGGATACGGAAAAACTACATTAGCGTTTCAATGCTTCCTAAGCATTTGGTGGGATTTCCACGCAAAGCGGGGTATAGCGTGCTGGTGATCGACTCGCTGAGCCAGTTTCAATGCTTCCTAAGCATTTGGTGGGATTTCCACCGGGCAGCAAGCCCGGCTCGTCGGGTAACCCCGGAGGCTTACCAATGGGTTTCAATGCTTCCTAAGCATTTGGTGGGATTTCCACCTAAACTCGCGGCAACGCATGACGGCAAATCCTACATAACGGCTAGTTTCAATGCTTCCTAAGCATTTGGTGGGATTTCCACCTGAAACTGAAGTAAAAACTGTTGATTGGATTAAGGTTTCAATGCTTCCTAAGCATTTGGTGGGATTTCCACGAAGACCCGGACAAAATAGCGATTTGCGTTCTAGAAACTTTTGTTTCAATGCTTCCTAAGCATTTGGTGGGATTTCCACCGGGGAACCGCTGCAGAAACATGACAAACAACCCGAATGTTTCAATGCTTCCTAAGCATTTGGTGGGATTTCCACGCCAGAACTCAACGGCAAATATGCACACGTCGAGAGTTTCAATGCTTCCTAAGCATTTGGTGGGATTTCCACTCCATTTTACCCCGTTTTTTCCAGATTTTCCAGGGTCTTGACTGCAACCTGTGGGGGTCGTCCGCGGGGAAGGGCAACAGGTGGGGGTGAATCCATCAATGCGAGCGCGACCTCCTGCCTTCATTTGTGCTATCGCGCTCGGATTCCACCCGCCAGGTATGGCAGCACGAAGAGCTTCTACCCCCACAGATAGGCATTGGTCAGCACCAAAATCCGAGCGCGCCCAAAAACCCCTATACCCCCCCTCGCGCTCGCTTTTCTGCCCTTCAGACCACCAGCAATCCCTTTTCACGCGTTACCTCGGTCCGTCCAATGACCACAATCTTGTCTCGACATCGCTCACATAATATGTAATAACGCACATGGTCTTGTTTCGACTTCACAGTGCGTCGCACCATAGCTTTCATTCTTACGAAGCTCTTTTGATCGATTATACATTCAAATACGCTGTATTGCACGGGCGTCCCAAAATCTTTTAGCCGCTCGTGCAGGCGCGTCCGCCTCCGGTCATTTGATATATCATAAACTACAACAACGAAGAGTTGATCCATCCCTCTTGTTACCTCCCAATAAATGGGGTATAGCGTGGAAGGCTGCCTTCAATCACCTTGCGGAGCTGGCGCGCTTGCACTTCGAATATTTTTTGATAGCTCATTTCCCGCCCTGCAAGCGGGTGGTATACACTGGCATTCAGGCGCCGATTGAATTCAGTGAGAAATTCCTTTAGCCCCTGCTTTGACAAATAAACCCCCCTTTCAGCCTCCATGCCACCAAATTCAAAATCACAGGGCCTCAGAATGCGGTTGTTGATCACCGTCATCACGATCGAGTCCGCCACAATAGACCGAAACTCTTCAACCAGGTCGAGCGCCAATGCCGGCCGCCCGTATTTATCTGCATGATAGAACCCGTCATAGGGGTCTAACCCAGCAACCTGGCAGGCTGTGAACATGGCGCTTGTAAGCATGGAATAACATAAGCTTAGCAGCGCATTTGCCGGATCGCGTGGAGGGCGGCGTGTACGCTTCTCGAAAGATAGGTCTGCTCGGAATATCGAACGGAGGACCGAGAAGTATGCCCGGCTGGAAACACCTTCCAGCCCACGCAGAGCGGCCATCTCCTCTGCTCTTTCAGATTCAGACAATGCTCGATTGATCTTCTCAATCGACAGGCGCCCCAGCTCCTGGATCTGCTCAGATCTGCGCGAGCGCCTCTGGCGAAGCATGCGCCGCATCATCGTACGGTTGTTTTTCAGCTTTCCCTGGACTATCGCCCGGCTGATCTCCAGGCAGAATTTAGGATCGCTCGAACGAGCGTACTGCTTATGGCGCAGCGCTAAATTGCGCTGTTCGGCGGCCTGAAGCCTGCCGCGCAATTTTCCGCTTCTGCTGACAAGTGTTAATCCTATCCCTGCGTCAAGCATTGCCAACATCGCCGGCGTAGTCACACCCGCATATCCCACCAAAACCACCTCGCTTACTTGAGAAATCGGAACGGCTAATCGTACGAAATCATCTTTATCTGTCACCAACAAACGACCGTATTCCTTCTCGACGCGTGCACCAGGTTCAGTTACATATAGGGTTGGCATTTGGCGCCTCCCAGGGTTGCTGGCTAATAAAAATCTGGAGGATGCTTATAAAGCATGCGCAGTCGCTTCCCTTCCACGCTAATGCGCTTTTTCTGGCATTCATAGCTGTAGCGATTCCCTTGAAAGGTTACACCCAAGAAAGTGAACCCCTCGTCGAATGAAGCCAGTCTCGTTTTCCTTGCAGATAGCCCCAGGTTGAGCGATTGTAGGATGCTCTCGGTCTTCTTCCAGGCAGCTCGCGCTGAGGCCTCATCCTCCGTGAGGATTACGAAGTCATCGGCATAACGGACGAGCTGCCAACCATCACATGATAGGCGTGCATCCAATTGGTGCAAATAAATGTTGCACCAAAGCGGTGAGAGCACCGCGCCCATCGGCACGCCAACTGGTTTATGCCGGTGTTTTCGACCCGACTTCAACCATAACCCTGTTAGGTTCAGCACGAACCAGTCGTGGACCACTCGTTTGATCAGCGCGATTAGAATCTGGTGATCCAGGCTGTTGAAGCAATCAGTGATGTCGGCATCGAAAACATAAACCAAACCCCTATCGCGGAAATCAAGCACTTGTTGAATGGCAGTGGCCGTCGAGCGGTTCTGTCTGTAACCGTGGCTGCAGTTTAGAAAACGGCGATCATAAATCGGGTCCAGAACGTTCAAAACCGCGCGCTGCAAAACCTTATCGCTCACCGTGAGCCGGGAAAGCTCACGCGAACCGCCACCCTTTTTGTAAACTGTAAAGCGCTTGGGTCGATTAGGAAAATAGGTATTGGAGCGCACCTGCTGGCGAATTCGGGCAATATTCGCTTCCCAGTTACGTCCCCAACGCGCCAACGTCACCCCGTCAATACCTGGCGCTCCTTTGTTCCTTAGAACCTGCTCCCAGGCTTGATTCATATTCTCCTGGGCAAGGATCGCATCAATCAGCTCGTTGGGCTCCGTTCCCATAGATTTGTCTCATCTGGCCAAAACCCATGGTCGTCATCAACCCCGCGCCGCTGAAAAGAGCAAACTCGGCAAGCAGGCTCAGTAAATTCATCATCATCTCGCCGGCGTATGGAGCCACATATGCCGCATATCCCGTAGCGCCGATTTTTACCGAGCCGCCTTTATATTCCAATGCGCCGGTACGCAATTCATATCTGCTGAACATGACCTCGTCGGCAAATGCATCCCTCAAATCAGCCGGCAGTTTGTAAGGAGCAAAACTATTCCAACGCTCAGCCAGGCTTCCAAAGAGCAGCTCCGGGTAGGGAAGCGGGACGTACAATCGTTGCGGTTTTTCCAGACCCTTCGTCTTACTGAATACCGTGTGGCTGATAAACTCGATGGCCACTGAACCATCCGCCGCATTCTGCCCGCTCCAAGCCGGATAAGCCAGCGCGCCAAAATCAGTCTGTCGCGCAAGGGGATGCTCTGTGGGGTGCGCAGCGACCGCTTCAACTACAAGCGGCACCCCATCCATATCCAACACGCTGCCAGGTTTGAATGAGACGCGCCCCCGCGCTTTATCTCGATGTGATTCGAACTCTCCCAAAAACGCTTTATTCAAAGCCCAAACCAGCTCGGGGTGTAAGACGGTTAAACGCAGATAATAATGCCCGTCTTTGACGACCCTCCGAGCGGGCTGCAACGATCCCTTGACAGATGCAAGCAGTCCGGAAGTTGTGTAGGGTTTATGCTTCTGCTTTTCAATTTTATCCGCCAGGTCCTCGGGAAGCGCGTGCAGGAAATTCCACTTAGCGGCATCCCCAAAACAGCGGGGTCTTGAATCGTTGTCAAGGCTGCGCAACCTTAAAACGACACTGGCAAGGGAGACGCCTTCAGAGATGACCTCGCCAGCCATACGTCAGCTTTGGCTCCGGCGATACCGGGATTTGTCGCGCACAGACTGGAGGTCAATTATCTCGGCGAGCTCGAATTGAACAGGCACAGACCCTTCCTTAGGTCTCAACCGGACTACGGCAGGAAAATGCCCCATCCGACCATGAAGTTCTGCCATCAGAATAACCGCGATCAAATTATGGCTGGGGGGATTGATAAGCAGCGGCCTTGTCTGCCATTCATCGGAGGAGAAACCGACCTCGTCCACGATTGCCCGGACCTGATCGACAAATGAAAGCTCGTGATTGAACTGAACCGGAAAGGCCCACACCTCAATTGAAGAGACGCCAGTCTTCTGTTCGATCTCATGCACTTGCTCTGCGCTAAGAGGATGCCCAAAATTGAGCAGGATCATCACTCACGCTCCAGATTGAGCATATATGCCAGGTCTATCCTTATAGGCGTTGAACCTTTGTTAGGATCGGCTCTCCCATCCGGAAAGAATCCACGCGGCTTGAGATATTCGAGATCGTTCCCTGCCAGAGCGCAGAACAGCGCCATACCGGAGGTCATCACCTTGGTGCCCCCGGTCAGATCAGCAACTACCTCGCGAGGAGCCATACCGATAGCGCGGATATGCTTGTATATCTGCTCGATCTTTTGAAACACATCCTGCGGATCTTCAGGGTTCACTTCGACAATCGAGATTTCCTGCAAATGCGCCTTGTATTCGCTTTCCAGGTCGTGGGCGTTCTTCCAGGCAGATTGGCTGGGAGAACCGCCTGGGGACGGCTGAATCGGTTCCACATCGGGTTCTCCAGACGTAACCAGCCAGCAGCGCTCAAGCGTTGGTGCGTCCCGTTCGTCATTTTCCCCACGAAAATGGTATTTTATCGCCGCTTTCGCAGGGATTTTCGCAAGCTGGCCCTGACTTACGAGCACCACAAGGCCCCGGCGAGGTTGAATTTCGGTGACAACGATCCTCCTTCGAAACCAGCGGTTGACCAGATAAATCAACAAGATAATCAAGATGAAGACCGCCAGGATAAGGAGCAAGATCATGATGGGTGCGCTGATCCTGATTTTGATCCAGTCATATAGGGCGTTGCTGATCAGGTTGAACAAGACAATCCCAATAATGAACAGGATAGGCTGTGAGGTTGTCTCAATAAAAGGCTTAATCAGACGGGGCAACTGGAGCGATAAGCGATTCAAAGCGCACCTCTTAATCTATCTGCGTTTCTTTTTTCTTTTTGGTTTAGCAGATCGACTCGTTTTCCCTTTTGTGCTTTTCCCCGCATCCTCGGGTTCGGCTGAGCCCGCCGTGAAGAATGAGACGATGTCCTCGGTTCTTCGGCTGATAGCATCAGGCTCGTCGGATCGTCTCGGCAATACCTCATCCGCTGTGCTGTTATCTGGCGGAGGTTGAGGAGAGTGGGATGGATACGCCCCAGATAAAACAGTCGTTGGCCTGGCAAGCACAGCACGCTTGTCAAATCCCGCCCGACCGCTAAACTCATTTAATTCCATGTATCGCGCGGTTTTCGAATCCGGGGGATTTTCCCAGGTCAGCAATGCTAGAAGTTCCTGGATGCGGGGTAGATCCTTGAGTGTCTTTTTCTTTTCGGGATTGATTTCAGGATCGGTGAGAACTAAGCCTGAGAAATCCTGCTGAGCTTGCTGCAGTTTGCTATCCCTCTTCACTACCTCTAAAAATCCTTCATTCCAAACGTCTTCGCCATTGACGAGCGCCTTATATCGTTCACCCCGATCGGTCAAACAAGCCTCTTTAATCTGGATAGCGATCGAACCCAGCCCATATGGCTTTCCCATCCCGATCTTCAGGCGGTACTTCGGATTGCTGGCTATTTCCAACACCCACAACAGGGCGCCAAGCTCAAAGGGGCGTAAGTTTTCGAAAAACAGAGTGAATTCAAATGATTGTCCTGCCTTCACAGGTCTGAATTGATTCCTGTCGGACGGATCCTCGCTGCCATCCTTTCGCGGCCTGGGCGACATCGCTCTATCTAATCTGGCTGGCTCGCCCTCCTTCCGAGATTCATGCCAGTAAAGTTTATGGCCCCGAAGGGTAGTTTCTACCCCAGGAGATTCGCTGTCATAATGAAATAATTTAGACGAATAATCAGGATAGCCCTGGGTCAGGTAATGCTGAATTGCGGTTGGTTTCGGCGTTGAGAGCGCCTGTGTAGAAATGGTCACTGGCTCGGGAAAAACTGGATCTTCACCACCTCTTAGATGCCTGGCATCTCCAATAAACACGCGCCCTGCAATCGTATCACGCGGATCATCCCGAGTACTCGCCCGACCGAAAAGCGCTTCCGCCAGATCAAATCCTTCTTCAGGATCCAGTTCCGGCGGGATCATATCTTTCGGTGTGTTTTTATACGGCAGACGAAAGAGGTACGCCCGCCCAAATGCTTCAACCCGCTTGCCGCTTTGGTCAAGGATATAGAACACGGGGTCGCCATCTCTCAGCCAACCAGGCCTGCGCCTGCCTTCTCCTGCTGGAAATTCTCTCTCCTGATATTGGGTGAGTTGCGCTTCGGACTGAAAATCGTCCACCTGTTTTTCATCCAGATACAGGCGCTGTGCTCCGGTCATTGGCACAAAGACATGCTCATGTTTTTTATTTGGCATTCGGCCGGTAATCACAAGCACGCCCCTTTGCAATCCACGCTCTAATCCGTTCGATTTATCCAACTTAAATTCTTCGACCTCGAAGAATTTCGCAGAGTTTTGATAGGATCTCTGGTCAAGTCGAACAAAGACTTCCCGGTGCTGGCGCTGCTTGTGCGGGATCTCACTGTAGCCAGGTGTACTATCGAGGACAGCGAGACCAACTTTTCCTGCCATAGCCGGATCGATCCAGAATTCCCCCCCTTGCTGGTGGAAGAATCCGGCATGCACCTTCTCGGATGGCGTTTGATTCGGATCGCGCATCACTTTCTTGCGGTAAGACAGTCCAACTGACGCCTCCTCTACGGTTCTATAGAAAAGGCGCTTGTTGACCACTGGCGCCAGGCGGGAATAGGAGATTATCTCCACTAATGTGCGCAACATGCCTCGAAGACTCGAGCCGGGGATAATCAATTCTTCCTTCGTATGCCCATACGCGCTCTCGACAGGCTGTATGGGCTTACCGTCTGGACCTTTGGCCGCATATTCCTCAAGGGTGCGAAAAGCGCGCACATAAATCGGCGAAGCCGTTGTAATCTGACAGATCAGTTTCCCAGTTAGCAAATTTGGATCGTAGCGGTCTTGCTTTGGAGGCGGTTCAATGATGAGGATCTTGTCAGGGAGGGGGACGAAATTATAAGGCGCTTTGGCGCGCCTGTTCTTTTTAGTGGGGTCATGATGTTGTGGAATCATCGCTACCTCCTTTTTAGTCTCCGGATGGACGATTTTCCAGACCGACCAATCGATTGAACCTGATGAAAACTGCGCCCGTTTCATCTTTATCGAGGTAATGCCGTACGGTCAGTCTGAGCGAGTGACGTTCCGTGAGGCTTTGAGGCGGGAAGTGTCGGGTGCCCGAATCCGCCTCTTCGGCTTGATAGAAACCGTTTACGGCTCGCTGGCTTCCCACATTTGTCCCCCACAGGATAAAAGATTCATCGAATGCTTCGCCATCGAATACTTCGTCGTCGTTGCCGGAGCCATCGATCAACTCCCGGCCCCGCCAGCCCAAATCATCTTTCCAGATAAGCCGTTCTCGATCTGGCGCAAACAGGCGCGCCTGCCACAGAGTCTCTTCTCTCAATGGAGGTGATTGGCCTGGAAAAGCATCTGAAGATAGTACCAGTTGGTTTTCCCTGATCTCTCCCCAGATAACGCCATCGTCTGCAAATGCCAGCAAAAATTTATAATTTCCATCTTTAGCTTTCTCATAGAGTGCTTGGACAGGATCGGTGATCGAATTCAGAGTCTTACAGGAAAAATTAATCGGTTTCGATTCACGCGCCATGATATGCCTCCACAGATTGTGCATACTGATTCAAAAGATCAGTTTTTCCCGTGATCGTCACACGACCATTTTCCTTGGCCTCGATCGTCCAGGTCTCGTCCGCTGCTCCAGGGTTTTTGAGAACAAGCTTGGCGCATAAGCCTTTCAGACGACCTCGCCCTACGCTGGCCTCGCCGCCTAGAGGCAGATCGGATGTCCACAGATCCTTTAACAGATGCAGCAATAACCCGATATGGGTCTCTTCTGGATCTCTAAGCTCTACCTCGATCTTCACATGGGTATCAGCTTTTCCAAAATATGGTTGCTGCTCGAACAAAGCTCCCGGATAAGCGCCGCCTGTAAATCGATCAATCCGCAGCCGGCTCTGCACGCGCTCATAACCACCTTTAACCTCGCGCTCGAAAACAGTCACCCGGCTGGCCCAGGGAGGTTGGCGTCTGGATTGGCGTTCAATATCTTTTGGCCCAAAAAGATCCTCGATCAGTTTCTCGGCCTTATTCGGGTTCACGGTCTGGGCGATTCGCAGAGCACGCGCCCGCAGAGCTCCGCCCAAACTCGTGCCAGAGAGAATAGGTACCGTCTTACCACCCCGGCGAGATTTCAAATGGATCATGTCAGGAGAATCAGCCTTGCCACTGCCCGACCTTATCAGCAGAGACGAATCCAATGTGAAAGTTGAGTCGATCGAGAAGAGTTTTCGCATATCTCTGGATCGTGGATCTTGCTTGAGACCCAAGCGCTCAATCAGGGTCTTATCCGGTTCACGTCTTCCACCTCGACCTTCGATCCAGGCCAGGAGTCCATCACTTTCACTCAGATCGTATGTTTCCACCTCCCAAGAGTCCACCATACACTCCCCAAATCCCCTCCGCTTTCTGGCTCCAATGGCGATTTCTCTGGATTGAAACCCCAGCAGGATCAAAGCCAGCCCGGCACGCAGCTTTTCATTCACTAACGGGTCGTCTGGAAGACTTAGCTCAAAGCGGAGCGGAAAGGTCGTACCAGCCTCAAGCAGTTCTGTATCATACAGCTTTTCTGGAATGGCGGTGCGCAACACCGGATCGATCGCTACCCCAGGACGGTTCTCTATCCCGTAATTCGTCGCAATCGCATCATCGATTACGAGGTGTCCTTCACGGCTTTCTTTTTTATCTTTAAGGACAGCCCCAAAAAGCGTTTCAACTATTGAAGTGCCGTCTTGGGGCTCGGGCTGAAAATAGCCAAGCGTAACCTCTCGCAAGTAACTGCGCGCTGCCCCGGCTATTGAAGCGCCTGTGAGCAAAGGAAGACCATCCTTCGGATCGCGTATCAGCGGCATATCTGTTAGTTCATCCACTTCGCCGTTGCCGAAATGAGCTGGCGAATTCAACTTCAGATCGCCAGTTACTACGATCCTCTTTCGAATGGAGCGGGTGTTTTCATGATCCCAGCGGGCTTTCATTTGGAAGCCTCCTTTCGATTCTGGATCATTTTCTTTTCCAGCACTGCATCAATCAGACGCAGCGTGAAAGCGGCCCTTAACTCAGGCTCGATCTTTGGTTTGATTCCTGCAACCGCTCGCAGCTTTTGTTCGTTAAGATTGACACAAGCCGGGCCATCCTTCTTATGTAATCTTTCTTTCATCCAGGCCAGCAAGCGTATGCCTTCCGGTAGAACGCGCGCCCCCTCGAGTTGATTTCTGGCATTCTCCTTGAGCTCTGCGAGAAAACTACTGACCTCCTCCAATGGCTTATCGGCTTTTACTTGTTGCCCAGCAGGAAACTCGCCGCGGATTATTTTCTCCAGCGCGTTGCGATTAATTGCTCGAAGGCGTGAGAGCTGGTGATTGCTGATATTTCCTTGCACCTGGATGCGATCCACATAATTGCGCAGTAAGTAAGATAACTGGTCTTGAAGCATGCGCTCGGCCATCTCATACGCCAGCGCCGAGCTAGCTGGTGAGAGGGTCTGGCTGCGATCACTAAACGAGCTTGCTGGGATGTCAAGAACAATCTCGTCCCGCCCCGGCCAGTTCACTCCAATCCGGCCAAAGCCATCAATCCGCCTTTCGCCAACCCCCTCTTCTTCCAGCCTTTTCAGTTCGTTATCATCAAAATGGTCGTGGGCATATATGAATACGCTGCCCATCCCAAGCGTCTCGTGCTGCGGCAGCGGTAAAGCCCACTTTTGATTGTAACCCCCTCTCAATCTCGACTGAACAAACGCGCTTTTACATTCAACTGGCTTTTTTAGCTTTCGAGTTAGTGCTACATCCAAATCCAGAGTAGGCTCGCCAAATTTATCTCGAAGCAAGGCATCGCTTAACAATGTCAGTGTGATTTCCTGGTCAGGGTTTCCTGCTTCACATTCTCGCCAATCAGAGGATTCTTCGACCGACTCGATGATCACCTGGCCATATTCCGTCGATCTGGAACGCCCGATTGGCAAAGTCCCGGCGCCTTCTAGCAGGTCTTTCAGATCCTTGAAATCCATCTCGTCTGCGAAAATCATAGGGGCGATTAGGAGCTGCCCTTTCGCCAGAGCCTGGTATTGGAACATCGTGCTGAGGTCTTCCTTCACAACACCTCGGCCATCGCTGCCGATGTGGAGATTTAGCGTTTCTTCAGGATCGAGCACAATCGCTGGCTCTTCAGATTTTGTCAGCACGAACGGCTTTCGCAGGCGCTGGTTCCTCTCCATATCTTTGATCAACGCAAGGTCGGCTACACGGGTTCCCTTTACTTCCCCGTCTTCTTTCCGCCTTCGCCAGCTTACCGGGACCGGCAGGGTGCGCTTCCCTAAGACTTCAGGATATGCATTGAGGTATCGAACCTGTCCGCTAAAGAACAACGCGCTGGCTTTGGAATCGCCCGGCAGGTCCATCTGCCGTCCTTTGAGATACAGGCCGATCAAAGCTCCACGGATCGCGCTGCCGGGGATATACGGCTGACTTTGGCTGCTGTTCTCTTCCCCGTTCCCGACGCCTGTCAAGATCAATGGGCTGGCCAACCTAAGATGAAGCAATAGAGTCTTCATTGCAGCACATCCTGTCTGAAGGGCTTAAACCAGGTTTCTGTCAGGTCAACAAAAGTATTTTCCGTCGCGGCAAACTGCTCTGGTTTCAGCGGCCGGTCGGTGATCCTGGCCTTGATCTTCCCCTTGCCCCGTCCCCGGCTCAGCCCTGCTCTGCGCAGAGACATGACGCAGGCTGCCAGGAGCGCTCTCTCTTTTTCTTCGCCCTGGATATAGAAAGAGAAGGGGGCGTACAACCTAAGCCCGCGAATCACCACCCGCACAGCCCGCAAAGTTTCATCATCGGGAGCGCCGGCCACATTAATTGCCGTCTGGCGGCGGATCGCAGTCAGGCTCTCAAGCATGTCCCGTCTGGGAAGCCTGGACGTGCGCAGCGCACGGGCCAGATCGGGGGCACAGTTTGCGCTGCTGATAATCAGCCGGCCGATTTCGGGTACCTGTTCACCCCGCTGACCATACAACCGCTGTGCAACACGCCGCCAAGCCTTTGCTTTATCCGGTTTGAGATTGGATAAAATCTCCGAGCATTCATTCACAAGCAGGCCTTTCAGCGCCCGCCCGCTGATCTCTGGCAATCCCAGGTCGTCATGCTGCACCTCCGTGTCAACCTGACCGGATACACCAATCCCAGCGCCAAACGTCGCATCGCTAAGCAGCTCAATTTCCAGTGTAAATAGACTCATCTTTCACCTCCCCCGGGGATTACCAGAAGATCGTTGGCTTCCAAAGCATCGAAATACAGGCAACGCTGGTCATACCAGCCGGAGCTAATATCCTGAGACTCCAAACCCGCGATCGCCGGCAGCGGCCCATGCAGGCCGATCAATTGTTGGGCTTCACTCGGGTCGCGCAAACTGTCACGGATCACTTTTAACTTGTTTCGCCTTCCTCTCCAGGCAGGTCCGCGAAACTCCTGAAGTTGGTTAATCAGGATCTCCCAGGTCCGCCAGGAGGGCGTGGCTAATTCATCCAGTTTTCTTACTACCAGGGGCCGCAGAGCGAGGTCGCCGCCGGCAAATTTGTACTCACGATCTCGGATTTCGGGCCAATCATGCGTCACGCTCCCCTTGTTGTAGTGCCAATGAATATATGAAATGCGTGCTCCATTGGGATCAAAAGACCGTGCTTCCAATTTGGCGGTCTGACACAGCTCCTCGGCCAGGTCATAAGCACGTGCGAATGGATAATTGGTATGAACGATCGCAACTCCAGCGCATGCGAACCCTTGAATCTCATCCTCAAGCATTTGTTCGCCAAAAGCGTCCAGGAATTGGACCGCAAGCGGCAGGCCCAGGCGCCCGTCGCAGACAAAGGTCACGTCGTCCCCGCCAAACACGATAGGGCGGATCGGCAGGTAATTCTCGCACAGGTTTACAAATTCATCACCGCCGGCGCTATCTCGAATCACCCACTCGCCATCCTCAATGGTCAGCGCTTTGCTGATCCTCTCGATCACTTTTTGCATGGAAAGCAAACCGGCTTCGTTCACACGGTTCGAAAAAGATCGCATGCACTGAATAAACGAGCGATTGGTCTGCGCGGTGTCGAGGTAGCGCTGCATCCGCCTGCCCATGTCGTTCCCATCGATATGAACGACGGCGATATACCTGGCATGGCCTGCCATCCCTCCCAGATCATCGAATTTGGAAGGGTACTCGAAGCTTTCAATGGCGATGCTCTCTTGCAGCCGCTTCTTCGCCTCCAGCGAGCAATCCAATTTCGCCAACGCTTCAGCTGAAACCAGCCTTCTGACATCCGATCCGGGCTCCGCCCAATCACGAACTGCTGGCATGCCCGTGAATACACATTCAGCCGTCACGCCCAATCCGTAAATCGGCTGGGTTGTTCTACGGCTATCTTTACGGCGCGGCATCTCTTGTTCGATCATCTGCTTCCAAGCGCGCGCCATTCCGTCAGGCTTATCCCACGGGACAGGGGTATGAGCTATGGCGACTTCCAGTCCAGGCGCTTCCAACAGAACCTTCCGCGAATAACGGGTTGCGAATTCCTTGGCCTGGTCGAAGGATCTGAACAGAATCCCCACATTCCCTCCACCGGCAAATATCAGTTCGGCATCCGTTTCCGCGGCATCGATGGATCGCTGTTCATCAAATGTTAGAGGATTGGTCTTCTTTATGTTGTGTCGAAGGGGTGAAAGCGCTTCGAAAACCCAATCATGCGTAGCCCTTTCCACAAGCTCCGATGCCCCCAATATTTGCTTTAATTCATTCGCTGTGAACAGATACTGCTGGATTCGTCTGGCGTCGATCAGGGTTAGCGTAAATTCTGTCATCAGATCTCCTTGAACCAGATAGCTAGTTGCCCGCTGAGATTAGGCAAGTCGCGAATGCCGAACACACGGACAGGGCTCAACCACATCTCAGATGGCTCGTACGCTGCTTCGTAGAAGGATAGGAACTCACCGACTTGTTTTTCTAATTCCTCTGGATATTTGCTAAAGCAAACCAGTGCTATCCGCGCTTCGTCCCCTCCAATCTGGCGGGCGCGAATGATGGCCTCGAACAACTTGAGTTTCGCCAGGCCTTTTTCTGCTTCCGTCGTCACCGAGATGGCGAACATCCGGTATCCCTGCATCGCCACCACGTCCACGTCAAATGCGATCAGCCGCTGCGGCCTGATCGAGGCGACGACCTGGTGGACATCCGCCTCGGGCGCCGCGCTGATGGCTTCTGCCAGGACATAATCTTCCAGCCACTTTCCATGCAGCCAGTCTGCTATACTGCTCGCTTTCATCTCCCATTCAAGCCCGATCTCTTCCAATCGCTTGCCGCCGATGAGCGGGATCAGATCGGGTACCCGAACCTCCCGCGCGAGCGTTTCATTTAGCCTTTCCCCATCCGGTCTTCTCAGATTGTCCTGCGCCCAGGAGAGGAAACCCTGGCGGTTTTTCTCGTCTCGGCAATGCACAATCAGAGCCCTGGTAAATGAGGGTTGGGCAGGTTTAACCTTTATCGCTTTGGGGTCGGGCGGGCGCCCGTGCAGTTCAAGGATCTCTTCCAGCGTTATCTCGAGCTCTTGATGAGCAGACCGGCGGTCGATCCGATTTCGCGTTTCAAGCACCAGCTCTAAAGTGTCAGCATCCAGGTAGCTGAACACGGCATTCGCCGCGCGGGGGCCCAAGGCCGCTTCCATGCCACGATAGGCATGTACTGCCGTGCTCTTCCTGCCGCCGGTGTAGTGTAGCCCCCAGTTTCCGGGGAAAGATTTAACTCTCCCCGAGACCTTCCTGAGGATGTCTTCGGGGTCTGAAGGCGATACCGTCAGGTATTGCCGCTCATCCTCCGGGTCTCGGCCCAGCAATTTTATCAGGCGCTTGTGAATGCCAAGGCTTTTGATCCCATCGCTTACCAGCAGATGCAGGCGGGTTGCATCTGAACACAACAGCCTGGCTGCCACATAGCAAGGCAATGGATTGGTTCCAACGATCAACATCAAATGATCGGTCTGATAATCTGCGAACTTATTCAACCCCAAGGTCCTGTTTCGTCTTCAGACCCTATGACTGTCTGGATCCCAGCTTTATGCAATTTGCGCCGTGAACCGGTAGAGACGCTAAGAAAATTTTACAGGAGATTTTCAATTTGCGCAACAGCCAAGCGACGATTCATGAAAAAAACAGCATGATACGTTCAAAGCCCGGCGCCGGCGAGGCTGCGTTTCGCCCTCATTTCAATGCTTCCTAAGCATTTGGTGGGATTTCCACCAGGGACAACCCTGCAAAAACCTCGCTGTTGCGGGGAGTAAGTGTTTCAATGCTTCCTAAGCATTTGGTGGGATTTCCACCTTTGGCGATGAAATCCCATTTGCCCCTAGTAGTCAGTCATGATGAAATGGATGGATAGAGTTGTTTGAGTTTGATGCGGGCATCAGTAGAGCGGAACTGCCAATTGACTTTAGCATTCGAACCGTTGCGTTCGTTTGCCAAGGCCTGAGCTT
>JADYYC010000393.1 GCA_020853835.1 Anaerolineales bacterium | reverse complement strand
ATGCCATTTGGGAGGCGAGAGTGAATAAGGCGCTGGCATTTCTTTCGGTTATTTTTCTGCTATCTGCGGGATTCCACGCCCCACCGTTCGAAGCTGAGACGGTAAATTATCCCAACGCTCCAGAATCTGTGCCGACCCCGGCGCTGAAATGGCAGCGCGGCGGGTGCTATCAGTCCTGGTGCGAGACCGGCTGGTACTCCTCACCGGCGGTGGCCGACCTGGACGGGGACGGCGCCCCCGAGGTGATCGGCGCTGCTTACACTTTGTTTGTGCTTAACGGCGCCACCGGTACGCTCAAGTGGAGCGCCGCCTCGCCGGGGGGCGGGCGGGTCTGGCCCGGCGTGGTGGTGGCTGACCTCGATGGGGATGTCGATCTAGAGATCGTGACTGCCTCCAGCGGGGGCTATCTGCGGACTCTGAGCCATACCGGCGCGCCGCTGTGGACGGCCCACCCGGCCAATGAAGAATTTCGATCCCTCGCAGCGGGCGACCTGGATGGGGACGGCGACCTGGAGCTGGTCGTGGGGCGGGCAAAGCTGGACCGGGTCAACGCCTGGGTCTTTGAACACACCGGCGCGCTTCGCCCTGGCTGGCCTCAAGTGCAGGGAAGCGAGGGCTCGGCAGCCGGGATCTACAACGATACGATCGGTCTGGGCGACCTGGACGGCGACGGGCAGCTCGAACTGGTCATACCCTCGGATACCATCACGATTGGGGCGTATGAAGCCAACGGCGCGCAGATGCCAACCAACCCGCTTTATCACAGCCACCCCGGACATGACATGAATTTGTGGTCGGAAGTGCCCGCCTATGTTGATCTGGAATATGAAGTGCGCGGCTGGGGCCCCTGCTATGATGAGTTCACGGCGCGGGCGAACTTTGCGATCGGGCCGGCGAACATCGTGGATCTCAACGGCGACGGCGTCAAGGAAGTCGTCGCCATTGGCAACGTCCATGACTGCCATACCAGCCCGTACACGGATCTCTACAACACCCCCTATATTTTGAACGCCGACCGCACCCGGTTCAAGATTGGCGGGTATGACTGGACGGCGCTCCCGATCAATACCGGCGCGCCGCTCAGCATGAATTACAATGTGATCGAGAACATCGCTCCCAACCCGGTGACAGTTGATCTGGACGGCGACGGCGTGCTTGAAATCCTTTTTCCATCCTATGATGGGAAGATGCATGCCTTCTGGCTGGATAAAAGCGAACACGGCGCCTGGCCTTATTCGGTGTACAGCGCGGGGGAGGGGTTCTACCGCTTTCCCGGCGAGCCGGTGGTCGCAGACCTGGACAACAACGGCTCGCCCGAGGTGATCTTTGCCTCGTGGACGCAAGTAGGCAGCAACCGCAGCGGTCGCTTACACATCCTGGACAATCAGGGCAACGCGCTGAAAACGGTCGACCTCCCCGCCGCCTTTGGGAGCTGGAACTGGAACGGCGCCATGGCTGCGCCGACGCTGGCGAACATTGACGCCGACCCCGACCTGGAAATTGTGATCAACACGGCCCACTCGGGGCTGGTTGCCTATGATTTGCCCGGAACAGCGGATGCGGCCGTGTACTGGCCGACCGGGCGGGGCAGCTACCTGCGCAACGGGTCTCCGGCGCGCGGCTCGCTCAACGGTTCCACCGCGCAGGTGCAGCCGATCCTGCCCGCCGCGGGTGATGTGCTGACTTATACGATCACTTTGCGCAACTCGGGCCCCGACCTGCCGGGCGTGACGCTCACCGCCACGATACCCGCTGAGGTTAATTACCTTGGCGACGTGTGGGCTTCCTCCGGCTCGCCGGATGACATGGGTGGTCAAATTGCGTGGAGTGGGAAGGTTGCGGAAGGGAAACCGGTCACGATCCGCTATCACGCCCAAGTCCAGGCGGGGATCGTCGGGCCGCAGTTGCTCGAAACACGCGTCACGATCAACGATGGGTTCAAAGGAAAGCTCCTGCGCATAGCCATCGCGACGGTCAACGGATTGGCGGTCTACCTGCCTCTCGCCGGCAGGTAATAAAAAAAGGGACGCACTTTCATGCGTCCCGGATATTTGGTGCCGTGCGGCCCGTGGCATGATGTAATCTGGCGGGATCGTGGGGCTAGCCAGCGCCCGTCTGCGCCCAGACGTTAAGGCTGTAGCCCAGGATGAAGGCGCGCACGGCAATCGGTACGTACTCCGGCATGTCGATTTGGGTGTTGCGAGTGAGCCGTCCTGTTCGCTGGATAATGCCAAGTCTCTTATTGTTGTCGATGACGTCCAGGCCGTCTCTGTTCCAGCCATCCGAGCGCAGCTCGAAGCTCTTGGCGCCATAATCGACGTGGAAGCGGTGGCGGAAGCGCCCGCCGTTCAAGCGGGTTTTCGCAATCACGTTCCCATTTTGGTGCAAGACATATTCGCTCGATTCGATGTCCAGCGGGTCGACTGTGAACTGCTCGTTTTGCACAATGATCGGCTGGGGCGTGCCCTGGAACCAGGCAAAATTGGCTCTTCCGACCGGATGATCATTCTCGAAGATTTTGAAGCTCCATGATAGATTGCCTGAAGGCTCGGCTCGCAACATTTCTTTCACACTTTCTTTCTAACTGAGGGCCCTGAGGGCGGGCTGGGATGGGTTCAAACGAAAACCCTCAGGGCCCGGCGCGCATTGCGTGATGTTATTCCCAACAGGACTGCGGTACTGCACGCTGAAAACATCTTACCATGCTCTTTTTCGGTCTGGATTGAAGTAGCACGTTTTCGGTTGTGGTCTTACAATATTGAAGGGTAACCTGGCGGCATGTGAAAGCGAGGGTGACCTGCTGGTGGATATGCAAAGGATGGGCGTGCGTTTTTCATCCACCTGCGCCAGCATCATGCAGCCATAAACTGAAGCAATCCCCCCATCCCCTGTGGGGATTGCTTCAGCGGCAAAGAACACCGCTTCGCAATGACAGTCTGTGGACAGTATTTCAGGAAAAGCCGTGGCGGCCCATGACGCGGGCCGCCACGGCTCTGTTGAAAAGTTATCTCTAACGCCTGATGAACGGGAGGAACAGCAAGCTGTTGACCTGTATCGGAACGGTCACTGTTTCGCCCTGTGCCAGGTGTCCGGCGCTGATTACGCCGCCGGCGGGCCTGCCAGCGCGCTCTACGGAGACCATCACGTAGTGATCCTCGCCGAGCCCCCTCAGCTCCAGGTGCAAGGGCTGGATGGTGGTTTCGCTGATAAACCCGAAGCCGTCCGCTGCGCCAAACCATGAGCTGCCGGGGATTTCGGTCAGGACGCCGGTGGCCTGGCTGTAGCCCAGCCGGCGACCCTGACCGTCGACGAGGATAGTCTCGACCGGATCGCTGATGACCGAGAGCACATTGGCGAAACTGAGCCCGGAACCCGTGGAGATATTCTGTGGCTGGTATTTGATCTTCAGCGTGTCCAGCATGAAGCTCTGCACAGACGCGTCTGACATCAGACTGGTGTGATTAATGCCAACCCCATAAATCAACTTGGTCTTGACCCGCCCATCTCCAATAAACT
>JADYYC010000392.1 GCA_020853835.1 Anaerolineales bacterium | reverse complement strand
CAAGCACTTCGTTCAGGCCAGCGCATCCGGGGCACTGAAAATTGCTGTATTCCAAAATCGTCACCGCGGCCGTGTCCGGCCCCCTGGTCCAGTCCTCCGGGGTGAGGCGCGGCAGGAGCGACTCGACTGTTGGGTCCGGAGCCGGCAGGTTGGCTTTAACCGTGCAGCCTGGCGCGTGAGTGGGAGAAGGCAACGGCGCCCGGCTAGTAGGCGGGACGGACGCCGTTGCATAAGGCTCTGTTTGCGTTTGAACAGGGGCTGCGCAGCCCGCCAGTAAAACCGCCAACAAAGTGAGCTGGATGATCCAGCGGTTGTAACTCATAGGGGTAGTCTCTTTACTGATCACTATTCGTCAGACCCGTCTCGGTGTCCAATTGTACCAGCGAAGTTTTTCATCCGCCTTACAGGTAAGTCAGATCTGGCCTACTGACCGCCCTCGACCATTTTCTGGAGTTGCTCGAAGGAAGTGACCCAGGAAATGCGCTCGAGGAAGTCCGCCAGAGAGGCGCTCTGGAGGCGGAGCTCGCGCACCGCGGTCCCAACCGGGTCTTCCGTCACGCCGGCTGGCCCGCCGGGCTCATCGGCGTAAGCCCCGTGAAACGCAAAATAAGCCTGGTTCAATTTGCGCAGCCAGCGATAACCGTTTTCCCAAAAGACCTGCCGGCGGGCTTCCATATAACTCTCAGCTTCTTCAACCTTCCCTTCCGCCAGTAATTCATCCGCCCTCTGGCGGGTGATCTGCATTTCCTTCCGGAAATCGAACCTGGGCGGCTCGGTTGGTTTCGAGGGCGTCTCAACCGGCGGTTTGGGGGCCGGCGGCGGCGGGACCAACTCGGGGTAGTAGCGCTCCAAAACTGCCCGCCCGATCTCCTTGCCGGCGATGGACGCCACGGTCTCGTTGATCACGCGCATCTCGGGGCTGACCTCGTAGCTGAGGCCCAGGGGGCGCAGAGTGAGGTAGTTGTGCACCCACTCGTGCGACACCACCTCGCTCAGCCAGTCAAGGTCCCCCGACTCGACCACCATCGTGGGATACATTCCAAGCCCGCCGATATTTTCGACCAGGGAAGAGACGTTCAATTTGTGATCAACCGCGTCCTCCAGCGCCTCACGCTCATCGATGCTCAAGTCTCCGTTGAGCACCACGCTCTCGTCCAGGCGGATCACCTCGCGCGGGCTGACAATCAGCACCAGCGGCAGCGGCGTGCTGTGATAAAGTACGGGCGGCAGCGCCTGGCCGCCCACGGAAAGGCCTGTTTCGGCCACAACCGCGTTGATCTGATCCTGCAGGATCGACTCGGCCAGCGGCCCGACTTTGTCGCGCCGGGCATACAGCGCTTCCAGTTCATTGAGCAGCGGGCGGGCGTAGCTCTGCGGGTCGCCGATAGACGGGTCTCCATAGATCTGTTCGACCTGGGCTTCCTGGCGCTGGATTTGTTGGATCAGGGCGAGGTATTCCAACACCAGTTGGTGCCGCTGTTCTTCGGTCAGGAAATTGCTGGCGCCCAGGGTGGTCTCAAATAGCTTAAGCTTAAACGCGTTGAACGTCCATTCGATGAAATCGAATTCGACCTGGCGGGTGAACGCCCGGACTTTTTCCAGCGCATCGGTCGGGGGCAGATTGCTGTTTCCAAGCAGAAGAACCGCAACCAGCAGGACCAGAATCAGGCGCGCGGTTAATGAAAGACGGCGGCGCAGCTTCACAAGCCTGGATTGTACCATAGGGGTCTGACCGCCCCCGCGCTTCTAAAGCGCGTCTCATGATCGGCAGGGCGTGCTATAATCCTGAATCCAGGCGCATTGAGAAATCCAAATCGAGTGTTCCTGTAAGGAGAAAGGCATGAATTTATTGATTACGGGTGCAGCGGGCTTCTTGGGGTCCAACCTGGGGAATTTCCTGGTGCGGGAGGGTCACCAGGTGCGCGGGTTAGACGATCTTTCGACTGGAAACCCCGACGCGCTATCGCCGCAGGCGCTGTTTACGCGAGGGGACGTCAACGACCGTCCCAAGCTGTGGACGCTGCTTCAGGACGTGGACTGTGTGTATCATTTAGCCGCCAGGGTCTCGGTGCCCGAATCGATTTTGTATCCGCGCGAGTACAACGCCGCCAACGTGGGCGGGACGGTGAGCTTAATGGAAGCCATGCGCGACGTCGGCGTGCGGCGGGTTGTATTTATTTCGTCCGGCGCCGTGTACGGCGACCAGGGTCAGCAACCTCTACAGGAGCACGCCACGCCCAACCCGCGCTCGCCCTACGCGGTCTCGAAACTGGCGGCTGAGTATTACGTGCGCACCATCGGCGATTTGTGGGGGATCGAAACAGTTATTTTACGGGTTTTCAACGCCTATGGACCGGGGCAGAATCTGCCCGCCTCCCATGCGCCGGTCATCCCAAATTATTTACGCCAGGCGATCCGGGGCGGGACGCTGGTGATGCACGGCAACGGCGAGCAGACGCGGGATTACGTGTACGTCGACGACGTCGTGAGCGCCATGATCGCGGCTGCGACCGCGCCGGGGATCAACCACCAGACCTTTAACATCGGCAGCGGAAAAGAGACCAGCGTCATAGAGCTGGTGCGTT
>JADYYC010000391.1 GCA_020853835.1 Anaerolineales bacterium | reverse complement strand
GCCGCGCCTGTCAACAGTCTGGAGGAGTGACATGAGGATCAGCGTTTTTGGTCTGGGTTACGTGGGCTGCGTCACGGCAGCCTGTCTGGCAGCGAACGACCACTCGGTGATCGGTGTGGATGTCAATCCTCATAAAGTCCAGTTGATAGAGACTGACAAGTCACCGATCCGCGAGCCGGGCTTGGAAGAACTGCTCGGAAAAGCCATAAGCAGGGGGCTGCTTTGCGCAACGATGGACGCCAGGATGGCCGTCCACGAGACCGACATCAGCCTGATCTGCGTGGGCACGCCGAGCAATCACAATGGTTGCGTGAATCTGGAATTTGTCGAGCGAGTGTGCTCCGAGATCGGGGAGAGCCTGCGAGATAAGCGGAGCTACCACGTCGTCGTCGTTCGCAGCACCGTCCCGCCCGGAACCGTGCAGTCTCGATTGATCCCGATCCTGGAAAAATGCTCGGGGCGTTCCGCCGGGGTGGATTACGGCGTGTGCATGAACCCAGAATTTCTGCGAGAGGGCAGCGCCATCCGGGATTACTACAACCCCGGCTTCACCGTCATCGGCGAGTTAGACCTGCGAAGCGGCGACACGGTCGAGTGTCTGTACCGTGATATAGACGCACAGCTTTTCCGCACCAGCATCCCAGTCGCAGAGATGACAAAATATGTCAGCAACACGTTCCACGCCCTGAAAACCGCCTTCTCGAATGAGATCGGTACGCTGTGCAAGAACCTGGGGGTCGACGGGCAGCAGGTGATGGAAATCTTCTGCCAGGATCAACGGCTCAACATTTCCCCCGCCTACCTGAGGCCCGGGTTTGCGTTTGGGGGTTCGTGTCTGCCAAAGGACGTCAGGGGGCTGGCTTACTGCGCCAAGGAACGGGACATCGAGACGCCGGTCATCAACGCCATCCTGCCGAGCAATCAACGCCAGATCGAGCGCGCTATTGAGTTGGTCGAACGCACCCTGTGCAACAGGGTGGGCATTCTTGGGTTGAGTTTCAAAGCTGCCACGGATGATGTGCGCGAAAGTCCCACGATTGCCCTCGTCGAGACGCTGGTTGGCAGGGGTTACCAGGTCGCCGTCTTCGATGAGATCGTCGATCCAGAGAAGCTGATCGGGGTGAACCGCGCTTTTTTGGAGCGGGCGCTGCCGCATATCGCCTCGCTCATGAGGCATTCGATGGAAGAGGTTGTTAATGAATCAGAGGTGGTGGTGATCTCCAATGGCACTCCCGGTTTTCATCGCGTGCCAGGGCTTATGCGAGAGGGGCAGGTGTTGATCGACCTGGTGGGAATTGCCAAAGGCTGCAACTGCAACGGAGCGATTTATGAGGGAATCTGTTGGTAAACGCGTCCTCATGTTGATCGAAAACAGCACCTACCCGCTGGATGTGCGCGTCCACCATGAGGCCACAACATTAACAGCAGCCGGTTACCAGGTGTCGGTCATCTGCCAGCGCGGCCCTGACGAACCCTGGCGCGAGGTCCTCGAGGGCATCTTTGTATATCGTTATCCCCCGCCGCCGCAAGCGCCAAGTTTTTTGGGCTATCTCCTGGAATACAGTTACTCATTTATCGCCACATTTCTCTTGTCCCTCTATGTCTGGGCGAAGCGCGGCTTCGACATCATTCATACGGCAAACCCACCCGACACGGCGGTATTTATGGCGCTGTTTTACCGGTTATTTGGCGTACGATTCGTGTTTGACCACCATGATCTGGCGCCAGAAATGTACCTGGTCCGCGCCGACCATAAGGGTTCACGGCTCGTCCACCGCACCCTGCTCTGGCTGGAGAAAACCTCTTTCAGGTTTGCCGATCACGTGATCGCCACAAACGATTCGTATAAGAAAATCGCGGTCGAACGAGGAGGCGTTCCGGAAGCATGCGTCACCGTGGTGCGCAATGGGCCTGCGCTGGAGCGCTTTAAATTGAGCCAGCCGGACCCCGACTTAAAAAAGCGAGCTCCGATCATCATCGGGTATATCGGCGTTATGGGGCCCCAGGACGGCGTGGATTACCTTTTGCGGGCGCTGCAACAGTTGTCGTCCAGCCTGGGGAGGCAGGATTTCTATTGTGTCGTGATCGGCAAGGGCAGCGCCTTGACCGGCCTGAAGACGCTCGCAAAAACTTTGGGGCTGGCTGAAAACGTGTGGTTCACCGGCTTCATCTCAAGCGCAGAGGTGCTCAAATACCTGTCCACGGCCGAGATCTGCGTCGACCCCGACCCCTCGAATATCTTCAACGATCGCTGCACCATGATCAAGCTCATGGAGTACATGTCTCTGGGGAAACCGATCGTCGCTTTTGACCTGCCCGAACATCGCGTCACGGCCGGGGAGGCGGCCTTGTATGCGCGTCCAAACGATGAACTGGATTTCGCCCGGCAGATCGCGCGGCTGATGGACGATCCCGAACGGCGCCGGACGATGGGCCAAATTGGGAGGGCGCGCGTGGAAAGAGAGCTGGCCTGGCCTCATCAAGCCAATCGCCTGCTCGAGGCATATGCATCCATTGCAAACCATCGTCCGCCAGGCCATGATGAGAAACGGTCATGAAACTTAGCGATCGAATCGGGCTCATCCCCAGGAATAACTGGGATTACGGTTTCTCGGCCTTGGCGATGGCTTTCGCAAACGCTTTTAATCATTCCGCGCGGCCGTCAAACGTCGAAGCCGTCTTTGGGCAAACGCCGGTCTGGACCAGCTCTGGCAGGGCGTCACTATATGCGATCCTGAAATCTCTAGAACTGCCCGCAGGGGCAAAGGTGGGCGTGCCTTTGTTCTGTTGTTCAGTCGTTTTCGACGCGATCTGTCAGGCCGGCCTGACCCCCTTATTTATCGATTCGAATGTAGAAGACCCTAACCTGTCCTGCGAGGATTTTTGCGCCAAACGGGCCAGCCTGGCGGCGGTCATCGCCGTCCACATGTTTGGCAATCCATGCGATATGCAAGCTGTTATGGCAGTAGCGGGCGGCATACCGGTCATTGAAGACTGCGCCCAGTCGATTTTCAGCGCCTATCACGGCAAACAGACCGGGTTTCTCTCCACCGCTTCGTTTTTTTCGTTTCGCTGCGGCAAATACCTCTCGGCTGGCGAAGGCAGCGCAATTTTCTGTAGAGCTCCGGAACTTCGGGCGAAAATCGAGAAAGTTGTCGACACATTTGAGAGCTGGTCCCGCCCTGAAATGCTCATCGACGCTCTCTTCACGTTTGCCAAAGCCGCCTTATACCACCGTCCGCTTTATGGCCTGGTTGGTTATCCGGTCGGGATACGGCTGGACAAGAAGTTGAACCTGACTGCCAAAGAAGGTTTTCGAACCGCAAAGATCGCCTCTACGCACCTGGCGCTTATCGATGCGCGCATCGGGGACTTCCAGACGAAAATCGAACGGCAGAAACAACACGCGCACACGCTTCTCAACACAATAACACCGGGGGTTCTGGGCCTGCCGTCTGACGACGATGGATGCTGCGCCAACTGGTTTCAGTTTGCCCTCAGGTTTCAGAGCGCGCGTGAACGTGATGCAATGGCCGGTTATCTGCTGCGCCATGGCATCGACACGGCAAAATACCTGGACGACATAGCTGAAGAAGCCCGAAGCAATTATGGCTATAACGGCGATTGCCCCAACGCGGAGCTGCTTTCTAAAACGATCTTGCTCGTGCCTATTTATTACACCCTGCAAAGCCGTGACATTGAGCGCATCGCTCACACGATCAATGCGGGCTTGAAGACCATCGGGGCCACCGGCCGATAATATATCTGTGTGATGAAGATGAACGGGTCAAAGCTACTAAGAATCAAGAAGAAACTCCTGAAGCTCGTCGCCAAGCAGTTGCCGGGCTGCGGCTTGAGAATACGCCTGCTGCGCATGTGCGGGTATGAGATCGGCGACAGCGTTTACATCGGCGAGGATTTCATCATCATCGACGACCTGGATGAAACGCAGCTCAGGCTGGCCATCGGTGATCGCGCCTCGATCTCACCCCGGGTCACTTTTGTCATGCATACCCAGCCCAACGAATCGCGCATCGTGCCTTATGTAAATTCGCACACTGGCTCCATCGTCATCGAATCAGACGCCTGGATCGGCACCGGGGCGGTCATATTACCCAACGTAACCATTGGTGAGGGCGCCGTCGTAGGCGCGAATTCAGTCGTGACCCGAAGCGTCGCGCCCTATACTGTGGTAGGGGGTGTTCCGGCGCGCAAGATCAAAGACGTGAACGTTCCCTGGAAGCCTTCGGAAGGCCAACCAGGGTGACGCCAGTAGAGGATTGCCTGCGATGAGCGCTCGTTGTACCCGCTGCCTGCTGCCAGACACCTACCCTGGTATAACTTTCAACCAAGAAGGGGTCTGCAATCACTGCCTCGACTTTAACATGCCTGAGCCTCTCGGTGAAGACCGGCTGCTTCAAAAAATCCGCTCCAGAACCGGAGCCCAATATGACTGCGTGCTGGGGATCAGCGGCGGAAAAGACAGTTGTTACGTGGCCTATTTTGCCAGGAAAAAATTGAGGCTGCGCGCGCTGGCAGTATTTTATGATTTTCCATTTATGGTCGATCTGGCCCGTGATAACGTCAGATCGGTGTGTGAGAACCTCGGGCTCGACCTGCTGGTCGTCAAATCTCGCAACAACCTCGAATACGATTTGCTGCGCAACCATTTAACCTCCCTGGCTGCAACGGGCACCACCTGGGGGCAGTGCCTGTTCTGTCATTACGGCATCGAGGCAGTTCTGTATGAAGCCGCGCACAGCCGGGGGATCCCGTTTATTCTCAGCGGAGTGACGGATAATGAAACATGGTGGAACCCCGGCAATCGCACGAAGTTGCTTGCCAGGCATTTGAAAAACCTTTCCCTCAAGGAGAAAATGGTATTCGGCTGGCACCAATTACGGGCTTACTATCGCCTGGTCGAGCAGCGCAAACAGTTTCCCATTCCGGGCAACCCGCCCCTCGGCGCCTATGG
>JADYYC010000390.1 GCA_020853835.1 Anaerolineales bacterium | reverse complement strand
TGGTAGTTGACCAGCACCCAGGGGGTCAGGTCTGGCGAGACGGTGTAGCAGAACGCCCCGCCGCGCTTGCCTTTACGCACCTCGCTGTCGAGGCGCTGCTCGTCGAACACGCGCTGCGCCAGCCGGGCCAGCGCCGGGTCAAAACGCCCGAACGAGTCCAGCACCATGTCCACCGCAGACCCATACGGGTAGGTCTTCTCAGACTGCGCCGCCGGCGCGTAGATGTCGTAGCGGCGCAGCCGCTCCATGCCGATGGTGCGGGCCTTGAGGCGGAAAAACCGCTGAAAGAGCGCCGCATTGCGCTGCCCGACCTCCAGCAAGGTGTTCACCACGGGGTCGGGGATATCGTTCAACAGGTTGCGCGCCGCGATCGGGGCGTTGAAACGGCGCAGGTCGACCTGTTCATTGTGCCAGTCTCGCACCAGGGTCTGGTAGATTTGCCCCAATACCGGGCCGTCCTGCCCGTAGACCCGGTACAGTTCCTGGTAGGCGGCTTTGCGAAGCTCGGGGTTGGATTCGCGCGCATACGTCATGATCTCGCCGCGCGTCAGCTCACGCTCCTTCCCATCGATCGTCAGTCGAAATATATAGCGATTGGTGATCGAGTCGTACAGATTTTGGAATGCGCTGGCGCCGGTGGTGTTTTTAATGTTGACGATCTTCTCTTCAGGCTCGCTCAAGGTGTGCGGTTTGAAGAGGCGCATCTGCTCCAGCCAGTAGCGGTAATCGCCCGAGGCCCCCAGCAGGCGTTCGGCCGGGGCAGGGTCCAGGTCCTTCCACCACAGGCTAAAAAACAGGGTGTGGTTTTCCATCGCCGCGACCAACTGCTGCACCTGCGCCAGCAAAGCCTGGGCGTTTTGATCCTGTGTATCGGCGGCAAAGCTCAGGCTCGCAAAGGCATAGATTTCGGAGGCTCTTTTGTTGATGATTTCCAACTCCTGAACGATGTCCAGGAAATCCCCTGCGCTGATCCCATCCGACAGGCGTGCGCGCAAATCTCCGAAGGATGCCGCGCGGGCGCTTAAATTGTCTATTGCCTGGCGGATCTCCGCCCCTGTGGGGAACGGGAAAAGGTCTTTCAAGCTCCAGGATGATTGTGCATATTCTGTCATTTATTGCTCCCAAATGGTCTGTTCTCGCAGGGCTCTCGCAGCGGGAAACCATGCCCAGGCGGCCTATACATTGAAACGGACGTGCATGATTTCGCCGTCGTTCAGGCGGTAATCCTTTCCTTCTAATCGCAGGCGCCCGTTTGAGCGCGATTCGCTCAGCCCGCCCAGCGCGACCAGGGTGTCATACTCCACCACCTCGGCCCTGATAAATCCCTTTTGCAGATCGGTGTGGATTTCCCCGGCCGCCTCCCAGGCGGTCGCGCCGCGGCGCACGGTCCAGGCACGCACCTCGTCCTCCCCAACGGTAAAAAAGGATTGCAGCCCAAGCAGATCGTAGGATTGGCGGATCACGACCGAGAGCCCCAGTTCTTCGACGTTGTACTCATGCATGAATAGCTCCGCCTCGTCCGGCGGGAGTTGCGCCAGGTCCATCTCAAGCCTCCCTTGCAGGCTCATCAGGGCGCTGTGTTGGTGCGGATATTCCAGCGGGGGCGGCGCCTGCCCGTCTCCCAGGTTGAGCAGCACCAGCGCCGGTTTGAGGGTGAGCAGGCCAAAACCTGACAACATTTTCGCCTCGTCGGGGTCAATGTCCAGGTCGCGCAGCGGGATGTTTTCCATCAGCGCTTTATGGAAGCGCTCAAAGAGCGCGGTCTCGCGTTGGACGAGCGACTTTTCTCGCCCGTTGCCCTTCTTTTTCTCCTCCTCCAGGCGCTCGAGCTTGCGTTCGACTGAGATCAAATCGTTGAGCGCCAGTTCGGCGTCCATTGTGGCGATGTCGCGCTGCGGGTTAACCCCACCTGCCGGGTGCGGGACGCTCTGGTTTTCGAAACAACGCACCACATGCACAAAACCATCCATCTGTGCGAGCTGGTTGAGCAGTTGCCCGGAGACACCGCTTCGCCCGTTCCCGTTTCCATTTCCACCCAAACGACCTTCCAGGCCGGCGATATCCGCATAGGTCACTTTGGCATGCGTGGTCTTCTGAGGGTGAAAGAGTTGCACGAGGCGGTCGAGGCGCGCGTCCGGAACGTCCACAACTGCGGTATGGACCTCGATCCGCCCGCCGCTCATCGTGACCGGCTGATCGCCGCGCGTCAAGGCATTAAATATAATCGTCTTTCCGGATTGTGGCAAACTAATGATTCCCAAACGCATAGACTCACCTGAATTCTGTTCGACGTGAATTCGGGAGAAGGGGCCCTTATCACTGCGAGGGCGAGTTATGCCCGAAGCAGTCTCCCGAATGAGCCGGCAGGGAGATTGCTTCAGCCCAAAAGCGGGCTTCGCAATGACGACCGCTGCTAACCCGAATGCGGGTCAAGACTTCCGAAGTCTGTGAGACTTCGGAAGTCTTAGCTCGGAGATAAGGGCTTCTCGCCACTGCGAGGGCGAGTTATGCCCGAAGCAGTCTCCAGGATAAGCCGGCGAGGAGATTGCTTTTGCCCAAAAGCGGCTTCGCAATGACGACCTCTAAGATCCCGAACTGACATTGTTCGAATAAAAATCAAAAGCGGTATTATAACCGATTCAAGCAGGTATGCATGAGCAGTGACCGTTCCAAAGCTGGTAGAAACGTGGTTAAAATGGATGTGGAGCAGTTCGCCAACGACTCCACATCCTCAAACAGAAAGGCACACGTACATGCGCCTGAACCTAATTCTACCAAAAGTTGA
>JADYYC010000389.1 GCA_020853835.1 Anaerolineales bacterium | reverse complement strand
GCCGCACGGCGCGCACCTGATGGTCGATGGTGTGGTCGCGGCGGCCGTTGCCGGGGAGGCGGTCGTAAACCGAATAGCCGCGCTCGTAGCGCCACTGATCCGAATGGACGTAGTGGAACGAGGGCGTGTTTTGCTGGCGGGGCGCCATCCCCCAGTCGTTCGCAAACGCGATCGCGCTCCAGGAGGCCTGGCTGACCAGCTTCTCCTGACCGACGTAATGCGCCAGCCCGCCGCCGTTGACGCCCACGCTGCCGGTCAGCATGAGCGCGGTGATCGCAGAGCGGTAAAGCAGGTTGTTGTGATACCAATGGTTAGCCCCCGCGCCGATGATGACCAGGTTTTTGCCGTTGGTCTGCTCCGCATTGGTGGCCCAATCGCGGGCAAAGCGCAGCAGCGTCTCACGGTGGATGCCGGAATATTGTTCCTGCCAGGCGGGCGTGTATGGTTTATCGTCGTCGTAATCCTGAGCATACTCACCGGACAAACCGCGCCCCACGCCGAACTGCGCCATCATCAGGTCGAAAACCGTGGCAACCGCCTTGCGGCCCTGCGCCGTTTCAACATAACGCACCGGCACGCCGCGCAGAACCGTCGCGCCCGTGTTGAAATCGTCGAACTCCACCATCATTTCTTCATCGTGCTGGTCAAGGAAGCTGAGTTCGGGATCCAACGGCGCGTCCGAAAGGCCGTCTTTCAACTCCAGGTTCCATTTGCCTTTGTCCTGCTGCGCCCAGCGGTATCCGATCGTGCCTTTGGGCATGCGCGGGGCGGCGGCGTTTTTATCCCAGACCGCCATCTTCCAATCGCCGTGTTCGACCTCGCGGTAGGCAGACAGTTCATTGGCGCGCAGATAACGCCCAGGCCGCTTCCCGTCGATCGTAACGAGGAAGGGCATATCGGTGTATTGCTTGAGATAGCCCGTAAAGTAAGGGACCTGGCGCTCGTGATAAAACTCTTTCAAAATAACGTGGTTGACCGCCATCCAGAAAGCAGTGTCCTGCCCGGGGTGGAGCGGGATCCAGTAATCGGCGTATTTTGCCACCTGCGAAAAATCGGGCGAGAATACGGTCAGCTTTGCGCCCGCGTGGCGCACCTCCGAGATGAAATGCGTGTCCGGCGTGCGGGTCATATTCAGATTTGCGCCCATCACGGCGATAAAGCGGGCGTTATACCAGTCTGCTGATTCGTGCACGTCGGTCTGTTCTCCCCAGACCTCGGGGCTGGCGGGCGGAAGATCGCAGTACCAGTCGTAAAAGCTCATCGCCACGCCGCCGAGCAGGGTCAGGAAGCGGCTGCCTGCCGCATAACTGACCTGCGACATAGCCGGGATGGGCGAAAAGCCGACGACGCGGTCGGGACCGTGCGTTTGGATGGTGTGGATCACCGAAGCCGCGATGAGCTCCAGCACTTCATCCCAGGACGAGCGTCGGAAGCCGCCCTTGCCGCGCGCGAGCTGAAAACTGCGCCGCCTGGCCGGGTCGGAGACGATCGATTGCCAGGCCTGCACGGGGTCGTGGAATTCCGCCCGGGCTTGCCGCCACTGGTCCATCAGCGCGCCCCGCATGTAGGGGTACTTGACGCGGATTGGGCTGTAGAGGTACCAGGAAAAACTGATGCCGCGCTGGCAGCCGCGCGGCTCGTATGGCGGCAGGCCGTCTTCCAGTTGGGGGTAATCAGTCGCCTGCAGCTCCCAGGTGACGATGCCGTCTTTGACATAAACCTCCCACGAGCAGCTTCCGGTGCAGTTGACGCCATGGGTGGTGCGCACGCGCCGGTCGTGCTGAAAGCGGTTGCGATAAAATTCTTCCCATTTTCGCTCGGTCGGTGAAGTGATTTCTTTCGTCCATTTTTTCATGCGGTTACTCCAACGAATAAGGTTCGTTCAGGCCTGTTTTCTAAGCTTGTTCGAGATGCTCTGGCGCTGAGACGGCCAAAAGACAGCCATGATCCCGAACAGGACGAGCGCACCCACGGCGCCAACCCCCAGGAACAGCTTTGTCCATACGGCGGCCGTGCCGGCGACCGGAATTTGAGCAGATTGCACGAAAAAGGCCAGCAGGTCGGCCTGTTCTTGCGGGGTCAGGGGGTGGGTCGCAAAGCTGCTTTGCATGGTGGGGAACGGCAAAGTTGTGAGGACCGCGCCCAGCCCCGCTTCGCCGCCGTACCGGGTGGAGACCTGGGTCAGGTCCGGCCCGAGCGTGCCGCCCCCCAGCGGACCGGCGCCGCTGATGTTGTGACAGGCGATGCAGTTGGGGCCGCCGTTGGCAAGCGCCAGCGCTCCATTGAAATAATTCAGGCCGCGGACAGGGTCTCCGACCACGAGGGCCGCGGTCGTCGAAGCCGGCGCGGCTGCTGCAGGCGTGGCGCCGGCGGGGGCCGCGCCTGCGCTCTCGAGATAAGCGATGACCTGGTCGACTTCCGCGGGCGTGAGGCCCAGATTGGGCATCGGCACATTGTTGTACTCGCTCAGCAACTGCAGCACGATCGGGTCGCCGGCTGCGATCTGCTTATCTGGGGCGGCGATGAACGTTTGCAGCCAGGACAGCTCGCGGCGGGTGGTCACCCCTTGCAGATCCGGCCCCACCAGCCGCCCACCGCCGATGGTGTGGCAGGCGGCGCAGCGCTGTTGGAAAATGGCCTGGCCCTCCTGTGCAGACTGGGCGAGTGAGCTGGCCAGTCCAAGCCCTGACCAGGCCCACAACAACATCCCCAGACCTGCTAGGCTCACAATCGCTTTCTTGAGCCATCCGCTGTGTTTGAATATTGAAATCATCAATCCACATCCTCCTGTGGGTCTATATGCGACCCGGCTGATTGGCTGTGCGCCTGGCGGTTAAGGATTGCAGCGATTAATTCCGGCTGGCTGGCTGGAATGGTGCGCGAAGTGAAAATCTGCAACTCGTTGCTCGAAGGCGTGGCATGCAGGATGACCAGGTCCGGAAGCGCCTGGAAGAACTCGGCTGTCAGGCAGGCGCCGTTCTCTCTCAGCAAGTCGTCATCGGCGATCACCAGGATTTCTGGCGCAAGCTGCTTCAGCCGCTCCATGAACGTTTCATCGTACTCCCACACCCCAGCCAGCTCGACATCGATGATCTTGGAAAGGAGAAACTCGAGGCTCTCACACCAAAGCTGATGCTTACCGACAATAACGACCTGGCGTTTCCTCATCACTGCGACCTCAAGGCTTGCTCAAGGATTCCACAGGCGTATAAGGGCGATGATATTCATGATCTCGCCATCTGTGAGGCGGTTTTGAAAACCCACCATAGCGGTTCCAGCCCTGCCCTGCTTGATGAACGACAGCAGATCCTGATCCGATTGCCCCTGGACAAAAGCGCTGGATTGCAGCGGCAAACCGATGCCGCCCTCTCCCTGAGCGCCATGACAGGCGGCGCAGTTGGTGCTGTAGAGCGCCGTCCCGGCCGCGATATCGGTT
>JADYYC010000388.1 GCA_020853835.1 Anaerolineales bacterium | reverse complement strand
TGCGCCTGGCGATCGAAGACGCGCTGTCCTGAAGCGCCTTTGCGCTTTAGAGGCGGGATAGTCCAAACTTCCGAAGTCTCGCAGACTTCAGAAGTTTTTCGCGTTCATCCGCGCGAGCAGGTCTTGACAACCCGGTCATCATGTTTTTCGCGCTTTTTCGCGTTCATCCGCGCGGGCAGGCTCTGACAACCATGTTTTTCGCGCTTTTTCGCGTTCATCCATGCCGCAGATCTTGACAATCCCGATCGGCGTAGTATAATAACAGCACCCTACCCCCCTGGGGGGGGTAGGCAAAAGAGCAACGAACCATTCAGATAACCTGCACGACGGATGAAAAACGACTTATGAAAAACGAAACCTCTCTCCGGCGCTTGAAAATCATCGAAGGTCATGTGCGCGGCATCCAGCGCATGATCGAGGAAGATGCCTACTGCATCGACATCATCCGCCAGATTCAAGCCGTGCAGGGCGCGCTGAACCGGGTCAGTTCGGAGATCCTCGGAAACCATTTGAACTCCTGCCTCATCACCGCGGTGCGGGGCGACGACGTCGCCGAGCGCGAGCGGATGCTCCAGGAGATCATCGGCGTTTTCGAGGCCTCCAAGAAAGTCTGAACACGGATCGATTTCCTACATCCCAATCCCATATTAATGAAAGGACAAGACCATGACCACTGTAACTTATTCCATCCCCAACATCTCGTGCGGACATTGCGTCCACACCATTCAGAGCGAGCTCTCGGGGCTGGCCGGGGTGAAGTCGGTCGTCGCCGACGCCCAGACCCGCAAGGCGACCATCACTTTCGAGCCCCCCGCAAACGAGGAGAAGATCAAAGAGCTGTTGTCTTCGATCAACTACCCCGCCGCGGCCTGATCTTAGCAGAAACAGGTGACGATGTCCAATCATAAGCAAATTACCCTACCCATAACCGGTATGACCTGCGCCAACTGTGTCTCCACCGTTGAGCGCAACTTGAAGAAAGTCAACGGCGTCGATGCGGCGATGGTCAACCTTTCGTCCGAGCGCGCCACGGTCGAGTACGACCCGCAGCAGGCCCACCTCGAAGACCTGATCGCCAGGGTCGAGCGCGCCGGCTACGGCGTGGCGACCGGCGAAGCCGAACTGATCATCCGCAGGATGAGCGACGACAACGACGCGCGCCGGCTGGAAAAGGCCCTCGCGAGCGTGGAAGGCGTGCTGGAAGCGCAGGTCAGTTTTACGAGCGAGCGCGCCCGCGTGCGCTACGTCCCCACGCTGGTCAGCCAGGCAGATCTGCGGCGCGCGGTGGCGAATGCGGGCTTCGAAGCCGTCGAGACCGAAGGCGACTTTGAAGACGCCGAGCGCAAAGCGCGCCAGGCGGAGATCGACGAGCAGCGCCGGCTGCTCATCATCGGCCTGATCTTCACGGTTCCGCTGTTCATCTTTTCGATGGGGCGCGACTTTGGCTTGCTCCCCTCCCCGCTTGCCGAGGCCTGGTGGGGCAACTGGCTCATGCTCGCCCTGGCGACGCCGGTGCAGTTCTATGTGGGCTGGCAGTATTACGTGGGCGCCTATAAATCACTCCGCAACGGGTCGGCCAACATGGACGTGCTCATCGCCATGGGCTCGTCGGTGGCGTACTTCTACTCGCTGGCGGTCTTGCTCTTCAGCTTTGGACAGCAGCCGGCGCACGGCTCGATGCAGATGGGCGGCGCCGCGCAGCACGTCTATTTCGAGACCGCGGCCGTGATCATCACGCTCATCAAGCTCGGCAAGTTCCTGGAAGCGCGCGCCAAGGGGCGCACAAGCGAAGCCATCAAAAAACTCATGGGCATGCGCGCCCGCACCGCGCGCGTCCTGCGCGATGGGCAGGAAATCGAGATACCCGTCGACCAGGTGCTCGTGGGCGATATTGTGACGGTGCGGCCCGGCGAGAAGATCCCCGTGGACGGCGTGGTGCTCGAAGGGCGTTCTGCGGTCGATGAATCTATGCTGACGGGCGAGTCGCTGCCGGTCGAAAAAGGGCCCGGCGACCCCGTGATCGGGGCGACGATGAACCGGCTCGGGCTGCTCAAATTCGAAGCCACCAAGGTCGGCCGCGATACCGCGCTGGCGCAGATCATCCGGCTGGTCGAAGAAGCCCAGGGCAGCAAAGCGCCCATCCAGAAGCTGGCCGACCAGGTCTCGGCCGTCTTTGTGCCGGCGGTGCTCGCGATCGCGTTGATCACCTTCCTGGTCTGGTTCTTTATCGTCCCGCCGCCCGCCAGCGGCGATATGAGCGCCATCACCCGCGCCCTGATCCGCACCGTGGCGGTGCTGGTGATCGCCTGCCCGTGCGCGATGGGCCTGGCGACGCCCACGGCGGTGATGGTGGGCTCCGGCAAGGGCGCCGAGCTGGGCATCTTGTTCAAATCGGGGCAGGCGCTCGAACAGGCCGGCAAAGCCACCATCGTGGCGCTCGACAAGACCGGCACCATCACGCGCGGCCAGCCCGCCGTGACCGATATCATCCTCGCCGGGCCGGATAAAAGCCCCGGCGCGGACGGGGGCGACGAACTCCAGCGCAAGAACGACCTGCTGCGGCTGGCGGCTTCGGTCGAGAAGGGCAGCGAGCACCCCCTGGGCGAGGCGATCTACGCCCGGGCGGAGGAATTGGGGCTGGCGCTGGCGGAGCCGCAGGGCTTCCAGGCCGTGGTCGGGCACGGCGTCGAAGCCGAGGTGGACGGGCGCCGCGTGCTGGTGGGCAATCTGAAGCTCATGAACGAGCGCGGCATGGCGGTGAACGGGCTGGCGCAGACCATCGACCGGCTGCAACAGGAAGCCAAGACCGCCGTGTTGATCGGCGTGGACGGGCGGGTTGAGGGCGTGGTCGGCGTCGCCGACACCGTCAAGGAAAACTCGAAGGAAGCCATCGCCGAGCTGCACCGCATGGGGCTCAAGGTGGCGATGATCACGGGCGACAACCGCGCCACCGCCGCCGCGATCGCCCGGCAGGTGGAGGTGGACACCGTGATCGCCGAGGTGCTGCCTGGCGGCAAGGTCGACCAGGTCAAGAAGCTCCAGGAATCGGGCGAGGTGGTCGCCATGGTTGGAGATGGGATCAACGACGCCCCGGCGCTGGCGCAGGCCGAGGTCGGCATCGCCATCGGCACCGGCACCGACGTGGCGATGGCCGCCGCGCCGGTGGTGCTCATCAGCGGCGACCTGCAAGGCGTTGCGCGCACGATCGCCCTTTCGCGCAAGACCTTGCGCACGATCAAGCAGAACCTGTTTTGGGCCTTCTTCTACAACGTGATCCTCATACCCGCCGCGGCGCTGGGTCTGCTCAACCCGATGTTGGCCGCGGCCGCGATGGCGTTTAGCAGCGTGTTTGTGGTCAGCAACAGCCTCAGGCTGCGCGGGTGGAAGCCCGGATAGCCTGGGGGAGAACACGGCAGGCGCGGCTTTAACCCCCGCGAGCGACTTTGGATAGTCTCCCTCAATAGTGTATTTTGGGATAAGATTTAGACAATTACAGGAGGAGGGAGAGGGGATGGAAGCACAATTTGGCCAACCGAAAGAATTTTGTCCAAATCTAGCCTGAGCCGATAACGGCAAGCTTCAGCATGATCCGACCCAAATTGCTTTTCTGGGATTTCTCCTCTTGAACATTCTATGTATACAGTGCGTGTAAATGACACAAAATCGTTCTATAATGTATAAAATAGAACGAATTGCCTGGAATGAAAATTTGATTTGGCGATAATCTCCAATGCAATCTTTCGGGAGAAAACAGAAATGCATCGCTACTCATGGACTTTCAAACTAATTGGCATCGCGCTTGGTGTAATTTTATTATCTGGAACGGTACTGGTGACAGCGCAAAAGCTAAACCAAACTACCCAAGCTCAAAGTACGCCCCCCCTCCTACCTACATTATTAAGAACCCCTTCTCCAACTCGACCGGCTTACTGCGTTCCTATACCTCGTGCGGCACAACCAATCGGATCACCAACACCCACACTGTTTCCTCTAGTGTCCGCTATGCCAATAACATCGCCCATGCCAGACCTTGCCCCTTCGGTTACGCCTAGGGTATACGCTAATATAGTAGATCTTAGTCCGGAAATACCACTTCAAGACAAATGGGAAACAGTTGTTTTTCGTTGCGATGGGACTTATGATAAATTTCTGGCCGGTCCAGGAATTGACGTTGATCAATTCCTCAATCTTGACCCAGGCGATGTGGTCATCAATACAATTGCTCCCGCATCTTTAATGGGACACGAACCGCCAGAACCGCCGGATTGGCCCACGATCACTCCCGCAACTTCAATACCTTACCCTCCTCCTATTACCCCGTCATAGGAAACACCAACACCGTTTTCCTATCCAGCTCCTGCAGCATCTACACCCGAAAAAATTGAACGGGGAGGACACAATGCTGCACCATAAAGCCTTCATCGGTATCATTGGGCTGATTGTTCTTGCTATCTTGACATCTACCTCCGTAAAAGCCGGCAATGACTTCATTGTTGTTGATTTAAGAACCGATATTCCAATGGTCCCCAATTATCATGATTATCAAGTATGGTTAGCCTCAGGAGGAGGACCCACAGGAAATAATGGCCAAATATTTACGAATGCATGGATAAGCGTCGATTTAGATGATGAACCAGGGCTATATGGTCATAAATTCAGTCAAGTAGGTATAGTAGCCTATAACGATGGTCTACACTGGTTTGTTTATGCAGAACCTGGTGTTACTTGTTATTATGGTGAACCTACATACGGAAATCTTGGATGTCAAGGGGAAGTTGGGGAATTTGTTGACTTTGGGAGTTTTTATAAAGTTGAACTTGTTACTTATTCTGGTGAGGACTTTTGGACAGCAAGGGTCGAAGATAGTCAGGGGGTTTCTCGTACCGTAGCAAAAATATTGTCTGATAGCAAAAACGTTTACGATATCGATGTAAATATGGAGGAGGGATGGAACACAACCACAGATCCCTATGAGTTTGGAGAATTCCACATGTGGCACCCCCAATATAATAGTTGGATAGATGGGTTTAGGGAATGGCCTTTCAATAATAGTTCAGTCAATAGCCTCTTTGCAGCCCCTGCTGCCATCTGTCCTCAACATTATGGCGCACGGATAAATATGGCGGATGATCCACGTTATTGGGCTGCGGGATCAGGTGGTAGTATTTGCAATGCTATTATGTTCCCTGCAAACAAGGTATTCCTCCCTTCGATAATGAACGAATAATATGGCATTGCTAGATGATCATATCCATAAAATCATTGAGGGGCTGTCCAAAAAGACCGCTCTTTCTTTTTGGACAGCCCCTTGTAGGAGAGAATCATCAAAATATGCTCCTTTGTGGAACAACCGAACGCTTTTACACTCGAAATTGAGTGCTAAGTGGGAAATCAACAAGGGGCTATCTTCTTTTTAGACAGCCCCTTGTTAAGTTTTATCGATCCTTTTATTCTATGAAATTTCGCAATATCTTAATTCCCTATCAGGACAGAGTAATTTCCTTCCCATCTGTAGGGTAATCCAAAGTCTGGGATGGTTCATAATTGGGCAACACTTTTTTCGAGGCTCAAAAATTCCTTTCGGTAGACGCCCTCTAAATATGGATGAATTATGAGCAAAAGTGCTATTCAACGCCACATTTTCGGGTGAAAATCGCACATGACACCGCAGGGAATAATTTAAGACGTTCAAAAAGTGTTACCCTATCTCTGCCGTTTTTTGAACCATCCCCTAAGTTGATAGTCTCCCTCAAAAAAACCGGTGTGTTTTGGGGTAAGATTTGGGCAAATAGAAGTAGTGGGAGACGGAATGGCGCCACAAATTGCCCAACCGAAAGATTTTAGTTCAAACCCTGCTTGCCCAGATTATGGCAAGCTACAACATGATCCGCACCAAAGGAACCTTAAAAAGCTAGGCAAAACCAAACCGGGGGTGCAGCGCTACCAATGCAAGACGTGTGGCAAGACCTTTACCGAAACCAAAGGCACGCTCTTCTTTCGCAAGCACGCTGCAATGGCCCAAATTCTGGAAGTGTTGGCGTTACTGGCCGAAGGGAACCGCATCAGTATCTTGAGCCGGGTCAAAGGGATCAAAGAAGACACGATTCTGCGCTGGTTGCGAGAAACCGCCCAGCATCACCAAGAACTGGACGAAGTCCTGATGCGGGACTTCCACCTGAAACGGGCGCAGATCGACGGACTGTGGTCGTTTGTCCAAAACAAGGGCGAAAAAAAGGGTACCCCGAAACCGAGGAATGTGGCTCCTTCTGGATTTCGACCTTGATGGACATGGACAGTCGCCTGCGGGTGACGCGGGGGATCGGCAAGGATGAGACCCGAGCCAATCTCCAGGTGTTCCAGACCCTGAAGCGTTGGGGGCATCCGGACGGTCCGCCGCCACTTCTATCGGATGGCTGGGGTGGGATCGACGATGCGATCTTGGCCGTCTACGGCCTGGTGCCTGAATATAGCGGTCGCGGTCGTCCGCCCACCCGTCCCAAACCGGGCAAAGACTGGCGCTATCTGCAAATGGTCAAACAGCAATCATCGCGCGGGAGTGATTTGGGAGGATGCCTATTACAACTGGATTCGCCTCCACAAAAGCTTGCGGGCGCCGGCTGCCGATGAGGACCCCGCGAAATGGACTCCGCGCACTCCGGCAATGGCCGCTGGCCTAACGGATCATATTTGGACTGTTAAAGAGCTTTTGATGTCCGTGGTTTTACCAACCGCAAACAACACTTGTTAGGGAGACTATCCGGCTTTGTCTTCTAACAAAACGTTAATCCGCGCATGAATCGATGGCTATTGACCCATCGATTCATCGCGGGTATGCTTAACCCGTTTTAGCGGTAAAAAAACAGGCAGCCGCCTGATTTTGAAAAGCGCCTGACATGTCTATGCATCGAAAAAAACCAAAACCCCCGCCCCGCCCCTCGCCTCCCCGAACCTCCGGGTTCTCCAGAAGGGATTTTCTCAAGATGACCGCGCTGAGCCTGGGGGGGCTGGCTTTCAGATCCTGGCGTCTGCCGGCCCTGCTTCCGGAATTTCCCAATTACGAGCGCCTGGGCCGCGTGGCGGTCGGCATGGTGGAGCTTAAAACCCGCCCCGACCCCGACAGCCAGACCCTGGGCGTGCTTTACGAAGACGCGGTGGTGCCCTGGCTGCGCGAGGTCTCCGGCGAGGCGCCTGCCTACATCTTCAACAACCAGCGCTGGGTCGAGACGCCAAAGGGGTTCATCTACGGGCCCTACCTGCAGCCGGTCTTCAACCGCCCCAACCAGGCCGTGGAGAGCCTGCCGCCCTCTTCGAGGGGGGCGGGGATGTGGGTCGAAGTGACCGTGCCTTATGCGGAGGCCGCCCTCGACAAAGGGGCGCCCTCCTCGCACTCCTGGGCGGAAGCCAAGCTGGAACAGGGCCTGCCGCTCAGGGTCTATTATGGGCAGTCCTTCTGGGCCGATCAGATCAAACAGGCAGATGGCGGCGTTTTGTACCGCCTCAACCCCAACTATTACGGCGGGGTGGACATGCTGTGGGTCGCCGCCGAAGCCCTGCGTCCGATCACCGCGGACGACCTGGAACCGATCTCGCCCGACGCCGAGGATAAAAAGGTGGTGATCGACCTGGCCCACCAGACGCTGTCCTGCTTCGAAGGCGAGCGGGAGGCGTATTTCTGCCGCGTTTCCACGGGCGCCAAGTTCGATATGTACGGCAACCCGGTGGACAAATGGGCTACGCCGGTCGGCAAACACCGCGTCACGCGCAAATACGTCTCGCTCCAGATGAGCGGCGGCACCACGGGGGCGGGCTACGACCTTCCAGGCATCTCGTGGACGACGATCTTTGCGGTGGGCGGGGTGGCGATCCACTCCACCTTCTGGCACAACAACTATGGCGACCCGATGTCGCACGGGTGCGTGAACTGCCTTCCCGAGGACGCCAAATGGGTCTTCCGTTGGACCGCGCCCGAAGTCGCCTACGACCCTGGCATGGTAGATGTAACCGTGAGCGGGGAGGCCAGCACACAGGTCGTTGTGGTGGAAGGGTGAAGCGGTGACCAGGAGCAGATTGACCCGGCGAGGGTTCTTGCAGGCGGCCGCGCTGTCGCTGGGCGGGGCTTTTCTGCCCGCCCGCGGGGGGTTTTCCCCCAGGCTGTCCGTGCCCCTGCCCGATTTCCCCCAGGCCGAGCGGCTGGGGAGGGCCCTGGGCGCCAAAACGGCCGTCAGGGTGCGCCCCGACGAGGAGAGCCCGGTGGTCAAGGAGCTGCTCGAGGACTCGGTCGTGGTCTGGCTGCGCGAGGGCGTCGGCTCGCGGCCGCTCTGGGTCGACCAGCGCTATGCCGAGACGCCCGACGGCTATATTTATGCCGCCAACCTGCAGCCGGTGCGCAACCAGCCCAACGAACCGCTCCGCGACCTGCAGGGCGCTGTGGGGGCGTGGGTGGAGGTCAGCGTGCCTTACGTCGATGTCACGCTCGCCAACCCGCCGGGGCGGTCGCCCTGGCTCCAGTACACCCGCACGCCGCGCTTGTATTACAGCCAGGTGCTCTGGATGGACGCGATATCCGTCACCGAGCAGGGCCTGACCCTGTACCGTGTGAGCGACCGCTTTGGCACCTTTGGAGATTTCTTCTGGGCGGATGGGCGCGCCTTCCGGCTCGTGGATGCGAGCGAGTTCAGCCCCATCAACCCCGAAGCCGAGGACAAGCTGGTGGTGATCAACCTCACCCAGCAAACGCTCTCGTGCATGGAAAGCGGGCGCGAGGTCTACTTCTGCCGCGTGTCCACCGGTCCCAAGATCGCCAGCTCGGCGAAGCCGCAGGGCGAGTGGGCGACCCCGCTGGGCAAGCACACCATCTGGCGCAAGCTGGTGTCGGTGCACATGACCGGCGGGACGACCGGCGGCGGGTACGACCTGGCCGGCATCGGCTGGACCACGCTCTTTGCCAGCAAGGGGATGGCGATCCACTCCACCTTCTGGCATAATAGCTATGGCGTGCCGACCTCGCACGGGTGCGTCAATTGCAAGCCCGAAGACGCCCTGTGGATCTTCCGCTGGACCTTGCCGGTAGTCCCCGCCGAGACTGGGGACGTCACCCAGAGCGGGCAGGGCAGCACGCAGGTGTTGGTTCAGGAGATGTGAATCTTTAGGAGAACAGCATGGAATTTGCCAATATCGGTGTCAGTTTAGCGTTTTTGGCGGGCCTGGCGTCCTTTCTCTCCCCGTGTGTTTTTGCGCTGGTGCCGGCGTACGTCGGATACCTGGGCGGGCGGTCGGTGGCGACGGCGCGCGGCGGGCACACAAACCCCTGGGTTCCGCTCAGCCACGGGCTGGCGTTTGTGATGGGCTTTAGCACGGTCTTCATCCTGCTGGGCGTGGCGACCGCCGCCCTGGGAGGCATGCTCTACGATGCACGCGTCTGGCTGGCGCGCATCGGCGGGGTGGTAGTGATCATCTTCGGTCTGCACATGACCGGGCTGGTGCGGCTGCGCTTTCTCGAATACGATCTGCGCTCGCAGAACATGCCAAACCGCAACCGCGGCTACCTGGCTTCGTTTTTGATGGGGATCTTCTTTTCCGCCGGCTGGTCGCCTTGCGTGGGCCCCATCCTCGGGTCGATCCTCACCCTTTCGTTGAACGGCGGCTCTATTTCGCAGGGCGTGTTGCTGCTCAGCGCCTATTCGGCGGGGCTGGCGATCCCCTTCCTGGTCGCCTCGGTGCAGATCGGCCTGGTGACGACGGTGCTGCGCCGCTACGGCCGGGTGATGCACTATGTCGAGGTCGCGATGGGCGTGCTGCTGCTGATCGTGGGGGTGTTGCTGCTGACGGGCGGCTTTCAGCGGTTTGCCGCGGCGAGCGCCTCGCTCTTCACCGTGTATAACGAGGTCGCGCTGGGCAAGCTCCTGGTCGTCATCCTGATAAGCCTGATGATCCTAGGGCTGCTCCCGGCGTTCATCGCCCACCGCAAAGGGCGCCATTTCTTCACCTGGTGGCTGTTCGGGGCGGCCTTTATCCCGGCGGCGCTGCCTATGGCCCTCTTGCTTTCGCCCGAGCCGGAAAGGGGCGCCGAGCAGGAGGCCGGGGGCGCGATCGAGGCATCGAGCCCTTCCGAGGGCGTTTGACCCGGTTGTTCAGAGGCGGTTGAACAGAGGAAGTTGAGAAGGAGACCGGTTTGGCAGAGAAAAAAAGCCCAAAATCGAAGAAGTTGATTTTGATCGTGGCCGGGCTGTGGGTGGGGATACTGCTTGGCGTGGGCGCGATCGTGGCGATGGCGCTTACAGGGATGATCTCCCTGGGCGGGTCGAGCGCCTCCGGGGCCGTCCCGTTGGCCCGTTTCGAAGAAGGCTCGCTCGCAAATGATTTCGAGCTCGAGAATTTGCAGGGCGAGTCAGTCCGCCTGTCCGATTTGCGCGGCGAAGTGGTCGTCTTGAACTTCTGGGCGACCTGGTGCGTCCCCTGCGTCGAAGAGATGCCCATGTTCGACGCTTACTCGGAACAGTATCCCAGTTTCACTATGATCGGCATCGACCAGGCGGAAGGTCCCGCCAAAGTCGCCCCCTTTGTCGAGAACATGGGCCTCACATATCCCGTCCTGCTGGATCTGAACAGCAAGGTCAGTCAGGCTTACAAGGTGTACATGCTCCCGACCACGTTCTTTATCGACGAAGAGGGGATGATCCGTTTCCGCCACTTTGGCATTATGAGCCAGGACCAGTTTCAATACTACCTGCGGACGCTCGGGGCGATTGAATGATCACCGTC
>JADYYC010000387.1 GCA_020853835.1 Anaerolineales bacterium | reverse complement strand
CCATAGCGCCCATGAGCATCATGCCCTCGATGGCGATGTTGACCACGCCGGCGCGCTCGCACAGGATGCCCGCCAGGGCGCCCAGGGTCAGCGGGACGGCCTTCGAGAGCGTGGTGTTCACCAGCCCAGCCAGGTTGAGCGATTTCCCGGCGGCAGCCCAGGTCAGAAAAGCAAAAACGAATAGGAACGAAACGAACGCCAGCACAAGGTTTGTGCGCCTGCGAAAGCCGTGCGGCAGGGCGAGCTGCAATGCGCCCAGGACTGCCGTGATAACAGCCAGGATGTTCAGCGTGAGCCGGGCGGGTATCTGCAAATCCGGAATGGTGGACCTGGCGCCGCCGGGCGTCATCCCAAACTTCGTGATCACCTCGGGGCTTAGCGGGCGGGCGAAAAACCACCAGATCACAAAACCGGCCCCCAAAAACAGCAGGCCCATCGCCACCTTGCGGGTGACAGAAAAAACCTCGACCTTGCGATGCAAAACAGTGGTGGTCATCTTCAGTCGCCTCCCCAGGTGCCTGCAAAGATCCCTTCTTCCGCCTCAGCGGGAAGTTTGATGCGGTAGATGGTGCAGATGATCGCCGGCGCGGCGATAAACACCAGGATAAACGCCTGGAGCACCGAAATGATGTCGATGGGTATTCCGGCCTTAAGCTGCATGTTGGTTGCGCCGTTGCGCAGCGCCCCAAAAAGCAGCGAGGCCAGCACCACCCCCAGCGGGTGGCTCTTTCCCAGGAGCGCCAGGGCGATGCTGTCGAAACCGTAGCCGGACGAAAAGGCCATCGCCAGGTTGTAGTTCACGCCCAGCACCTCATTCGCCCCCGCCATGCCAGCCAGCCCGCCGGAAAGGACCATCGCCAGGATGATGGTCAAGGGGACAATCATGCCGGCATAGCGGGCTGCATGTGGGTTGGAGCCGACCGCCCGCAGGTCAAAGCCCCATTTCGTCTTGAACAGGAACCAGTAAACCAACCAGGCAACCAGCAAGGCGATGAAAAAACCGATATGGAAACGAATCGGATCGCCGAAGGGCCGCAGGAGCTTAGCCGTTGGTTCTATGGTCGGGCTGACCGGGTTTGGCGACCCCGGGCGCTTCATCGGTCCGGTCAACAGCCAGTCGCTCAGGCGAAAGGCGATGTAATTCATCATGATCGTGTTGATGACCTCGTGCCCGCCCGTCCTGGCCTTTAGCCAGCCCGGTATAAAGCCCCAGAGCGCCCCTCCCAACGCGCCAGCCAGAAACGCCAGCGGAACGTGGAGCAAGGCCGGGATACCCGTGATGGAATAGCCCACAAAAGCGCTGAAAATTGCGCCCATAAAGATCTGGCCTTCAACGCCGATGTTGAAAAGGCCGGCGCGAAAACCGAGGGCAACCGCCAGGCCGCCGAAAATGTAGGGAGTAGCCGCGACCAGGCTTTCGAAGAACGGGTAGAACGCCCGGCGGACGGCCTCCGGAGAACCGCCCTGCAGCGCGGCGATGATCTTGGCCGGATCTCCAAACGCGCCGGTGAAAAGCGCCGAGTACGCGGTGGCGATGATCTTCCAGGCTTCCGCCAGGCCCCCGAGCGGGGATGCCGCCCAGGCCGCATAGAATTCCGGGGTGGTCAGGACGATGATGATCCCGCCCAGCACCAGGCCGGTAAAGATCGCCAGGACCGGGACGATCAACGACTGCAATATGCCTGGAAGCCTGGAATTTCTCTTTGGAGCATCGCCGGTGACTTCCTTTAACAACTCTTCCTGGAAGATCTTGGCCGGGTTTTTTTCTTGCTCTTGTTGTGGTCTTTTGTCCGCGTCGGTCATCGACTGAGATCCTTTTCGAATTTTCAAGTGAAGCGTCAGACAGCGTTATGGATGCCCGCCATCAAAAGGCCAACGCCTTCTTTGGTGGCTTCATCAGCCTGAAGGATGTCCACAATCTCGCCGCGGTACATGACCGCGATCCGATCCGACAACCCCATCACTTCATCCAGCTCGGAAGACACGAGCAGCACGGCGCAGCCCTCGTCCCTCTTCTGGATGATGCGCCCATGGATGTACTCGACCGAGCCGACGTCCAGGCCGCGGGTGGGCTGGGAAGCGATGAGCAGCTTGATAGGGCGTGAGAACTCGCGCGCGACGATCAGTTTCTGCTGGTTGCCGCCCGAGAGCGAGCCGGCAGTGGTGAACGCGCCTGGCGTGCGGATATCGAATTCCTGAATTAACTCGTTGGCATGTCTCAAGATCTCCGGCCCATTGAGCACCGCCCCGCGCGAGAAAGGGGGTTGGTAATACGTATTCAAGATCAGGTTATCCGCGATCGGAAAATCCAAGATCAAGCCATCGCGCTGGCGGTCTTCGGGAACGTGGGCGCTGCCGGTCTCGGTGATCTGGCGCGGGCTGCTATGCGTGATCTCGCGGTCCAAAAGGGCGACCCGGCCAGATTGGGCAGGGCGCAGCCCGGTCAGCGCTTCGACCAGCTCGGTCTGACCGTTGCCCTGCACGCCCGCAATGCCAAGCACCTCCCCCGCGCGCACCTCGAAAGACACCCCATCCACAGCCGCCTGGCGCCGCTCGTCAAGAACCACCAGGTCTTCCACCTGCAAGACCACCTCGCCGGGCTTTGCCGGGGTGCGGTCAACCTCAAGCTGGACCGCGCGCCCCACCATCATTTCCGCGAGCTTGTTTTGATCCGCTTCGGCCGGGAGGGTGGAGCCAATCACCTTGCCGCGCCGGATCACAGTGATGCGGTCGGAGGCGTCCAACACTTCACGCAGTTTGTGGGTGATGAAGATGATCGATTTGCCGCGCTCGACGAGCGAATGCATGATCTTGAACAGCTCGTCCGCCTCCTGCGGGGTCAACACGGCCGTGGGTTCATCGAGGATCAGGATATCCGCCTCGCGGTAAAGCAGCTTGATGATCTCGACCCGCTGCTGCACGCCAACCGGCAGGTCTTCCACGCGGGCATCCGGGTCTACCTGCAAGCCGAATTGCTCGGAGATCTGGCGGATCTTGTCCGCGGCTTCGGCGCGGTTCAAGAGCCCGCCGAAGCGGATGGATTCTTCGCCAAGCATGACGTTCTCGGTGACAGTGAAAACCGGCACCAGCATAAAGTGCTGGTGCACCATCCCGATGCCCGCCGCGATCGCATCGCTTGGAGAGTGGATCTCGATCTTCTGGCCGCGGACGATAACCTCTCCCTCGTCTTGCTGGTAGAGCCCATACAGGATGTTCATCAGGGTGGTTTTGCCGGCGCCGTTTTCCCCCAACAGAGCATGAATTTCGCCTGCTTCCAGCGTCAGATCGATATGATCGTTTGCTAAAACGCCAGGAAACCGTTTTGTGATACCGCGGAGTTCAAGAATAGGGGTCATAAGTATCCTGCGTGCTCCGATCACTTAAGTTCAAAATATATGAATGGATAGCCCCATTGTACCATGCCCCCGCCCAAAACCCGCCCCCCTCCGCTAGCGCGGCTCGCCGGTCTCCGGGTTGACCCCGGTGTCGATATAGCCGCTCGACAGATCGTCAAGCAGGCGTTCGACCAGCCTCTGGCGGCCTTCGCTCAAAAGCTCGGGGTTGACGTTGGTCAGGGCCAGCGGCATTTCAACCACCCGACCGCCGCTGGCTGACAGCAGCTCGGGCCAAAACTGGCGCAAGGCCGCAACCTGGTCGAACTGAACCGAAGCGATCCAATGGGGGCGGAGGGCGTCCGCCGGCGGGGGTTCGCTGCCAATGATGTTCACCCCGGCGTCGCGCAGGTATTCCAACAAGAAAAGATCCGCAACGCCTGGAGCCAGGTAAACGGTTTTGACGGCGTTGGAGATGAGCTGGTCAGCGGCAGCCTGCATGATAGCCTGGTCGGCGCCCCCGGCCAACTCGGCGGTCAACGGGTATTGGACGAACGGCGGAAAGGCGGGGCGGCACAACCCACAGAAAAAGATCGCCCCATTGCGAAAACCCAGGCGGGCGGACCTCCCGGCGAGGCTGTCCGCCGGGCTGATCGCCCCCACCCGCCAGTCGGGGGTGATCACACTCGCCAGGTAGCCGGCCAGAAAACCCTGCTGGTCGGCCCGCCCGCCTTGCGTTCCCATCAGGCTGAGGCTGGAACCGGCTTCGACCCCCTCGATCCCGATCCCCAAGAATTGAACCTGCGGATTGGCCGCAGCCAGGTTTGCCAGCCCAGGGTCTGGCGCCAGGACGACCATCGCCTGTACGCCTTGCGGCAGATCCAGACCTTGCAGCTCGGTCAGGGTTTCGAACTCCAGCCCGTCTCCCGCGGCCAACTCGCTCAAAACCGTCTGGATAGCGAGCGCCTCGGCCGGGTTCGAACCGAGCGGCGCCAGAAGCGCCAGCCGCTTCGGCGCGGCGGTCGGCGTGGCGGTTTCGACCGCCTGCGGGATCGTTTCCGTTGGCGCGGTTACTTCCGGGGTGACGTCCTCGAGCGCCGGGGTGGGCGCGGACGCCTGTAAGCGCAGGTTACAACCGCTCAGGACGGATGCAAGGACGAGGCAGCCGGCCAGCAGGTAAAACTCGAACAAACGCAGGCCCCGAAACTGGATCTTATTCACATTCACGCTCCGCTTCATTGAACACGTGGCCTATTTTACACGAGTTGATAGGGTTATAATAGACTCATGATCGAACTCAACATCCCTGGGCGAGGCCTGGTATCGCTCGAGCACCTGGTTTGTGATGTGAACGGCACCCTGGCGCTGGATGGGCAGTTGATCGAGGGGGTGGCGCGCCAGCTCAACAACCTGCGGGATCGGCTGCAAGTCCACCTTCTCACCGCGGATACCAGCGGACGGCAGGACGTCATCGACCGCCAGCTCAACCTGACCGCCCTCCGCATCCAACCGGGAGAGGAAGCCCGCCAGAAGGCGGAGTACGTCGCCCGGCTGGGCGCTGAGCGGGTGGTTGCGATCGGGCAGGGCGCCAATGACGCCAGGATGTTAGCCGCGGCCGCGATCGGCGTTTGCGTCCTCTCCCCCGAGGGGGCGGCGGTGGAGACGCTGATGGCGGCGCGCCTGGTCGTTCCCGATATTCATGCCGCATTCGAGTTGATCGAAAAACCGCTGCGGCTGGTCGCCACGCTGAGAAAATGAACCTGACCTCTTCCGAACATCATCCCGATGACCCGAACCAGCTCCCGCCAGCCCGACGCCGCCGGGCCAGGCGCTTGCTCGCCCCGTTGAACAAGGACGAACGCGCCGATTTTTTGGACGAGCTTGCGCTGCGCGCTTCGCCCTCTTTCGATTTCTTCCTGCTTTCGCTGGTCTCCGGGTTGGCGCTGAGCCTGGGGCTGTTGCTGGATACCCCCGCCTTTCTGGTGCTGGGCGCGGCGCTTGCGCCCTTGATGGCGCCCGCGGCGGGCGTCTCGCTTGGGACGGTCGTCGGCGCGGGACGCCTGTTTATGCGCAGCCTGGTCGGGCTGCTGATCGGCTGTTTGATCGTCTTTCTGGCCGGGTGGTCGGCGGGCAAGTTGGGGACGGCCTGGCTGAGCAGTCTCAACCTGCTGCCGGCTGCGGACCCGGCGTCCGTCACCCACTACCTGGCTAACCTGCACGCGCAGGTTTCGTGGCCCAACTTTCTGGTGCTGGCGGTGAGCGCCGTCCTGACCACCGCCGCACTCGCCCGCTCGGACAACCCCGGGGGGCGCTATATCACCGCCATGCCGAGCGCGGCCCTGGCGTATGAGCTTTACATCCCGCTGGTCGCGGCCGGTTTCGGCCTGGGGAGCGGCGTGCCCCATCTCTTCCCCGACGGCCTGGCGGTATTTGTACTTCACCTTGCCTGGGGCGCTCTGCTTGGCTCGCTCACGCTTGCCGTCATGGGGTTTCGCCCCCTCACCCTGTTTGGATACACTTTCGGGGGGGCGTTGACGCTGTTCGGGGTGATCCTGCTGATCGGGTTGCTCGGAGCCGGCACCGTGCTGGGGACAGGCATGGGGCTGCCCACACCCACCCCAACCCTCACACCGACGCACACCCCAACTCCCACCATCACACCGACCCCGGCGCCTCCCACCCTGACGCCGACGCCGACCATCACGCCTTCCATCACCCCGTCTCCAACGCTCACCCTCACGCCCACGCCCACGCCCGATTACGGCCTGGTGAGCGGCGGCGGCTCGGAAGGGGTGCGCATCCGCCGCGAACCGGGCGGGGAGACGATTGGGTTTTTGCCGGTTGATGAATTGGTTATCCTGCTGCCGGAGACCAGCCAACTGGATGGGGTCGAGTGGGTGCGCGTGAGGACTTCGACGGGGCTGGAGGGCTGGATGGTGCGCGCGTTGATCTTACAGGTGACGATAACCCCCACCCCCTCGCTTTAAAGACAAAACCGTCAGCGGGGCGCCGGGAGGTACTCGGGCGTAAAAGCGCCCGGGAGCAGTTCCCCCACGCTCAGCTCGCGCACCAGTTTCCCGTCTTCGTCCGCGATCAATACGCGCGCCTCCAGCCCAAATTCGGCCAGCACCTGGCGGCATGAGCCGCATGGCGCGCCGCCGTTCGAGGTCACGACCGCAATCGCCGCAAATTGCCTTTCCCCTTCGGAGACCGCCTTGAAAACCGCGACGCGCTCGGCGCATATCGTGGCCGGGAAGGCCGCGTTTTCGATATTGACGCCGTCATAGATGCGCCCCGAGTCGGTCAGCAGAGCCGCGCCGACCGCGTATTTTGAATAGGGCACGTAGGCCCATTTACGCGCCTCCAGGGCGATTTGGATCAGATTCTCACGAATTTCGTCTGTCAACACGCTCTTTCGTCTCCTCTTCATCAGGCTCTGTAAGCGGGGACCAGCGCGCGCTCACCTTCTTGATGCGCCTGCCGGCCACCTGCTCGACGGTCAGCAGCAGGTCCCCCGCACGCACCTGCTCGCCCGGGCCTGGCACGTGCCCGAGCTGATGATAGATATAACCGCCCAGCGAATCGGCCTCCTCGCTGGAGAGATCGCTTTCCATAATTTCGTTAAAGTCGTCCAGATCGATCCGTCCAAGAAAGAGGTACCTGCCGTCGGGCAATTTTTGATATGGCGCTTCTTCTGCAACGTCATATTCGTCCTGGATTTCGCCAAGGATCTCCTCGACGATATCTTCGAGCGTCACCAGGCCCGCCACGCCGCCGTATTCATCGACAACGATCGCCATGTGAATACGCTGACTTTGCATCTCGGCCAGCAGCTCATCGATCTTCTTGGCCTCGGGCACGAAGTAGGCGGGCCGGAGCAGGCTGCGCAGCGAGGCGGGCTCGATATCTTCGCGCCAGGCGCGCAGCAGCTCTTTGGCATACAGCAGGCCGAGCGTATTGTCGACGTTCTCTTCGTAGATGGGCAGGCGCGAATGGCCTGAATCCAGCAGCACCCCTACCGCTTCTGCCACGGGAGTGTTCACCTCCAGGGCTTTCATATCGATGCGCGGGACCATGATCTCGCGAGCGAGCGTTTCACCCAGATCAAAGATAGAGTAGATCATGCGCCGCTCGCCCAGCTCGATCACGCCATCTTCCTGTCCCGCATCCACGAGCGTTTTTAGTTCATCTTCCGTGACGGCATTGGAGAACGTGTCCTCGCCATCCTGGGCATCGGCTCTCAGCACAAGCGGCGCCAGAAAAGGGGTGGTCAGGGCCATCCAGAAACGCACAAAGCCGGTCAATCGCACCGCCCAGCTTTCGGCCTGGCGGGCTGCCGAGCGCTCCGCCAGCCATTCCAACCAGAACAAGACGAGCGCCGTGATGAGCAGGGTCAAGGCAGCCCAGAGGACGGGATAATCTAAAGGACGCCGAAAAAGCAGGTAAAGCGCCAGCCCCGCGAGCGAAAACCGGGTAAAAATCAGGGTCAGGTTCAGGCTGGCGCGCACCCTGAGCAGTTCCGGCAGGAGGTTCAGCGTGGCTGTCAGCCGCTCTCCTGCCTGCTCCCGCTGCCCCAACAGGCGCGCATGCGAGATCTGCAGAAAACCCATGCGCGCGGCAATCGCCGCCAGGTCAAGCGCCAGGATGAGAAGCCACAAACAACCGATAAAAAGCGTGTTAATCATGTTTTTTCAATTTACGAATCGCCCGAGCAGGAACACCCACCGCCAGGGTGTCGGGCGGCACATCCCTGGTCACCACCGCGCCGGCGCCGGTGCGCGCGCCAGCGCCGATTTTCACGGGCGCGACCAGCATGGTATCGCTGCCGATAAAGACGCCCGCCTCGATCTCGGTGTGGTTCTTCTTCTCGCCGTCGAAATTACAGGTGACCGTCCCGGCGCCGATGTTGACATCCTGGCCGATTTGAGCGTCTCCGATGTATGAAAAATGGCCCATTTTGACGCCAGGGCCCAGAAAAGAGTTTTTGACTTCGCCAAAATTCCCCATGTGAACGCGGCTCGAGAGATGAGCGCCGCTGCGCAAATGGGCATAGGGCCCGATATCGACGTGATCTTCGACGATCGCCTTTTCCACGACAGAGTTAATGATCCGGCAATGATCTCCGACCTGGCTGTTCGAGATCCAGGTGTTTGGCCCCAGCACGCAGTCAGAGCCCACCACCGTGTTGCCCAGGATGTACGAATCGGGCCAGATAACCGTATCCTGCCCAATCTGCGCCCCTGGTTCGATAACGGTGCGCAGCGGGTCGATGATCGATACGCCCGCGAGCATCCACTGGCGGTTGATGCGCTTGCGCAGGGCGGCCTCCGCCTCCGCCAGGTGGACGCGCGTGTTGATGCCAATCCCTTCCGCGGGGTCGTCGAGCAGCAAAGCCTGGACAGGAAGCCCATCCGCCACCGCGACCCCGATCACATCCGTCAGGTAATACTCCCCTTTTGGCGAGAGCGGGATGCGCTTGAGCGCCTGCCACAGCCAGCCCGCGTTGAAGCAATACACGCCCGGGTTCAACTCGCGCACCGCCAACTGCTCCGGGCTGGCCTGGGCTTCCTCGACAATCGCCTTGACGTACCCGCGCTCGTCGCGCAGCACGCGCCCAAACCCGCGCGGGTCGTCGCCGATCATGGTGAGCATCGTGACCGGCCCTTCATGGGCCTGGTGCGCCGCGAGGATGCGGTCAATGGCGCCGCTGGTCAGCAGCGGCATATCGCCATACGTCACCAGCACCAGCTCCGCCTGATCTCGCAGCAACGGCTCCGCCTGCTGCACCGCGTGACCCGTACCCAGTTGTTCGTCCTGGAGCGCAAACAGGGCCTGGTCTGCGAACACCCGGCGGATCTCTTGAGCGGCATGACCAACCACGATCACCGGCTTTTCAGCCCCTTCGCGCTGGACCGCGTCGATCGCATACTGCAGCATCGGTCTACCTAAAAGCGGGTGCAGCACCTTGGGCGTCTTGGAATGCATCCTCGTCCCCTGACCTGCCGCCAGGATAACCGCTCGAATGTTCATAATCTATACTCCTCGACGAGAATAAAAACGAGCCTCACCTCCAGGCCTGGTCATGTGAAGCTCGTCCTATTGCCTTTCGATTGAGTGATCGCAGCTGGGGCGCCCGGATTCGAACCAGGATAAACGGATCCAAAGTCCGCTGTGCTACCATTGCACCACGCCCCAAATACCGTGTCATTCTCTCCCCATGCGCTCAGCCGGAGAGCAAGTGACCTGAATTGTAACATAGTCCATAACGGACTGGCATAGCCTGACATAATTTCCACACCGCGCGATCGAAGCTGGTTTGCGCTCAGTCACCTTCGGGCGCAAGTCCGAGCTGGCGCGCCTGGTCGTAAGATATCGTATCGGAGCGGAGGTTTTCATCCATCCCTTCGGTCTCAACCGCCGAGTCCCAGAACGCGTCCGCATCGATCGCTTTGGCTTTTTTGGCTTGCCTGAAAATCAATTCAAGATCTTCAGACGGGGTTTGCGCCTCGGCCTCTTCCGGTTCCGCCTCGGGCCTGGCGAGGGCTTCGCTTTCGACCGGTTCGACCGGCACGCCGATATCAGACAAAATCCCAAGGATATCGCCGGCGGCTGACTTCATCCCGCCTGTGAGATCGCCCGCTTTTTTGGAGCTCAACGCGCCGCCGCTTGCGACCAACAACAGCCCAATCGACTGCCCGACGTGCCGGAACGCCAGGTCGAACTTCTCGCCGTTGACGATCGAAACCCCGTTTGGAGGGATCACGCCGAGCATGAGCGATACCCGCTCAAGCGAATTCAAACCCGCCAGCGTCGCCTGGATCAGGTCTTCGCCTTCCAGTTCGGGCGGCAGGGCGCCTGCCTGGGCGAGGATGTCGCCGCGCTCGCTTAACAGGACCGCGCAATGTGCATCGAGCTGGCCGCGCAGGCCCGCCAGGCGGGCCGAAATGCCCGCGGAGGAGGCAGACTTGTTCCCGTTCTCTGGCTTGCCCCTGCCCTTTCCTTTGCGCTCGGAAGCCGTTTCCAGGTTCAAGACCTTGGTGACGGCTTTCAGGAAGGCCGCGATATCGATCGGCTTATAGAAATACGCGTCCGCTTTGGCGATCTGAACGCGCTCGCGCACCGAGGGGTCGGTCAGGCCGGTGACCAGGAAGATGCGCAGGTTTGGGTTGCGTATCTGGGCGTGCTCGATCAACTCCAGCCCTGAAATGCCGGGCAGCCGCACGTCGGTCACCAGCAGGTTGAACGGCTGGCGCGAGTTGACCAGGATGGCCTCCTCGCCGGAGGGCACATCCACCACCTGCACGTGGCTGCCGAGCGTCTCGATGCTCGCGCGCAGCAGGCGGCGGATATCGCGATGATCATCGACAATCAGAATCCGGTAAACGCGCATGGTTGCCTCTCAAATCACGGAACGATCCAAGAACGGGCCGTTTGACGGCTTCGACAGACTTTTAAAAAGGCTCATTGGGGACAACTGCTCCCCCAACCAAATTCTTCGATATTCCAGAGCGCGCTGTCCGTGGAGGCGCTCAGGGTCACGCCGCAGAGCTCGGGGCGAAAGGCTGCCAGCCTGGGGTGGGCAAACAATGGGAGAGCCGGCAGGTTTTCGGCAAAGACCGCCTGGGCCAGAAAATGAGCCGCCTGGTATTCGGGCTGTTCGGGCAAGCTCGATTGAGCGCGCTGGCAGGCCCGGTCAAAATCAGGGTTGCTAAATCCGCTCGCATTCGCCCCGCCCCACCCTTTTGGATATTGCGGGTAAGGGCCGGGTATCTCTTGCGTGACGTATAGGAAACAGGGCGGCTGCCAGGCGCCCATCCAGCCAAACAGGGCCAGGCTGAAATTGCGCCCGAAGATGGGCGCGTTCGCTCCAGACCCGAAAAGCTGGTCGACCGGGAGCGTTTCATGGTCGATCTGGACCCCGCATTGAGCCAGCGATGCGCGGATAATCTCGGCGATGCGCCCCGCCTGCGGCTGGTCGGTGATCGAGAGCTTGACCGCGAGGGGCGTGCCATCCGGAATGCCCGCGACCCCCTGAGCGCGCCGGGGCGTCGCCGGGTTGCCATCGTCATCACGCCAGCCCGCCGCATCCAGAAGCGCGCTCGCGGCATTGGGGTCAAAGGCATAGCGCCTGACATCCGGGTTGAAGAGCGGGTGATCCGCGGGGACGTAACTGTCCATCACCTCGGATTGGCCCAGCAGCGCTTCTGCGACGATCTTCTGCCGGTCGATACAAAAGGCGAACGCCTGGCGCACCTGCAGGTCTGAAAAAATGGGCAGGTTGGCAGGGTTGAGCGAATCGATCCCAAAATCGAGGTGCTCCCAGGCGGGGCCAGCCTGCCGCAAGAGCGTGAGCTTGCCCTCCTGTTGCGCCCCCTCAAACCCAGACAGCGAATCCTGAATTGGGACCGACTCGTCGATCAGATCACACTCGCCAGCCTGCAGCGCGTCCAGCGCCTGCTCTGGTCCGCTCACAAAGCGGAAGACCAGGGTATCGAAGCGCGGCAACCCCTCGCCCTGGCGGAAATAAGCCGGGTTGCGGCTCAACGTGATGTGGTCGCCCGCCGTCCATTCATCGATCTGGTAAGCCCCCCATCCGAGCGGCTTGCGGGTCGATGATTCGGCGCTCAGAAGGTCTTGGGCGGGGATATCTCCCCAGACATGGCGCGGCAGTGGGGTAAAAAAACCAGCCAGATAACCCGAATAGCGAAAACCCGGAGCGCCGCGCCATTCGACCGTCGTCTCATCCAGGGCCTGATAGGAAGAGGTGCGGGCGATCAGGTCGGGGCGGGCGCGCGGGTAGAGGGCTTTAGCTACCTCATAAGAATAGACCGAATCATCGGCGCCCAGCCGCGTCCCATCCGACCAGGTCAGGCCGGGCCGCAGGCGAAACAGGACCACCTGCTGGTCTACCTGCACAGGCTCCTGCCCGCTGTAGACGACCGCACACCCGGCATCGGCGCAGCCCGCCGGAAAGTACCTGACGCCCTCCGCCAGGCTGACCTGCATCCCGGCGCTGTCCACCAGCCCCTGCCCCGGCTGGACTGTGACGGGTTCGAATCGCACATCCCCGCCGGCAAGCGTGGGAAGCGTTTCGAGGATGACCGGGACCGGTTCATACGCAGGGATGTCCAGCGGCCCATCGTAAATCGCCTGGCGAACGGCGCGCGCCGATTGAGATGAATCGCCATAGAGGAACAGAGAGGCGGGTTCCTGGCCTAAACAAACGGTCAAGACGCGCGGCTCGGCCGGGACAGGAAGCTCAGCGCCGGTCGGGGT
>JADYYC010000386.1 GCA_020853835.1 Anaerolineales bacterium | reverse complement strand
GCGCCTCGCCCTGGTACTCGCCCGGCCCGTAGAGCAGCGGACGCCCCTCGACCATCTGGACAAGCTGCGCCGTCCCCGCCTGCACGCCCGAGGGGCGCGCCTCCATCGGCAAAGCCAGCAGCCCGCGCCGATCCAGAAAACCGCTCAGCGCCTCCGCGGCGCCGTCGGGCAGGCAGGGCGGCGCGCAGGCGGGCTTTTCGTATTGGGCCGGGTCGCCCGTTTCGTACAGGAAGGAGGCCGGGCTGCCGTAGAAGACCAGCTTCTGGGCGCCGTCCCAAATGACGTAGCCGTCGGGCCTCGTTGGGGACTGGTAAATTTCACCCTCCACGCCGAGCTGGGCGGCGCGCTCCCGTGCGCTTTCAAGCGTCAGCCCGGCTGGCGGCGCCTGGCGGTAGACCCCCGCCTCGGCCGGGGCGGCTGGAAAGGCGGCCTCGAGCAGGAAATCCACCTCGGGCTGGATGGCAAGCGAGTAGATCGGGCCGCCGGGGGTGGGCGCGGGGGGCGGCGGGGCGGCCGTCTCGGCAGCCGTCTCGGCTGGGAGCGGGGCGGTTTCGTGGCCCGTTCCGGCTGGCGTGGTCGCCGCGGGCGCGGCGGCCCCCTGCGTCGATGCGGGCGCCGGCGCGCGGCCGAGCAAAGCGTGGGCGGTCCAGGCCAGCCCGGCAAAGAGCAGCAGCGCCAGCCCGCCCAGCCCGATCCAGCAGCCCGGGCCGGGACGCCGCTGCCGGGCCGTGCGCCTCTGCTGTGCAACCCGCGCCAGGCGCTGCTCCAACTCCTTCTCGAAACCGGGCGGGGGCTGGATCTCCTGCGCCAGGCGGCGGATGTCTTCGGCGAGCCGGGTTTCCGCTTCCGGCGGCGAAACGCCGCGGCGGAAAACGGGATGATCCTCGCCGGGGGTGAGGTGGTCGCCGCTGGCCCTCAGATACTTGTCCAGCGCGTCTGCCTGGGGGTCAGGTTTATTATCCTTCATCCCACCTCCCCGAGCGGGGGCGACGCCTTGAGCAGGTCGCGCAGGCCGTGCAGGAGCAGGTTCTTCGCCGCGGCGGGGCTCTTCTTCAACACCCCGGCCGTCTCCGCCGCGCTCAAGCCGGCGAACAGGTAGAGCCGGATCGCCTCGGCGCGCTCGGGCTCCAGCCTCGCCAGCGCCGCCGAGACCTGCTCCAGCCCCAGGCGCGGATGTGGCGCGGAGTTGCCCGCCGCCGCGGCTGGCTCGGGCGGGGTTGCCTCTGCCTGGGGGTGCCCCTGCTGCGCGGCCTGATCGCGGGCGATCTCGATCAGCCAGCTCGAAAATCCCGGCTCGTCCCCATAGGCGCCGATGGTCTCGAGGGCGGTCATAAAGGTGCGGGCAGTCAGTTCCCGCGCCTCCGCAGCAGAACCGCTGACCGCCGCCAGGTAGCGGTACACCGATCGCAGGTGGCGGTGGAACAGCTCGGCGAAAGCGGCCCCATCGCGCGCGGCGCGGCGGGCCAGTTCCTGGTCGTTCAGCGCGAACAATTCAATAAGCGGCGAATGGCGAGAGCGCACAAAACCTCCAGCGATATCAGACAGGACGTTCGAAACGCATCAGTTGGGACGCGCCCAATGCGTAAAACACCAGGCTTTGGCCTGGTGTTTTTTGTTGCGGGTTTTTCGTCAGTCTGTGCAACACTTGGGGTATTTGTCACAGTACGTGTCGATATTGACGATCGTGACCGGTGGACAGCCGGCTTTCTTACAGGGGTTCTTGAAGACCGGCTTGCACTCACAGTAGCAGTAGACGTTACAGACCCAGCAGTTGCCGAAGTAACAGAGGTTCTTCTTCGGCGGGCATTTGGGGTATTTCACGCCGTTGAGGAAGACCCCGCACGGGAACGGGTAGGGGTAATACCCGCTGTAGGGGGGGTAATACCCAGGCGGGTATCCGTAGCCGTCGTAATAACCGCTGTAGCTGTAGGTGAAGAGGTTGGCGGTGTTGGCGCTGGTCTGAGGCGGCGCCTCGACCACGGCCAGGGCGCTTGCATCCCCCTGCACGACCGTCGAGCCGTCCCAGACCCAGCAGAACTGGCCCGGGCTGCCCGGCATTTCGATGTACCACCAGTCCCAGCCCGCGTCCCGTCCGTGCACCGCCGCCTGGCTGCCCTTGGCGAAGATCGCATCGACGATGTAGGCTGTGCTGGGGCCGCGGCGGCAGTTGGTGTTCTCCTCAGCCAGGATGGTTGGGAGCCCGGCTGACAGGGGCGTGGAGGTTGGCATGACCGGCGCCGGCGAGGGTTCGAGCGGGGTTGGCGTGGGCAGGGGCGTGGGCGCCTCGGTGGGTGGCGGCGGAGTCGCGGTGGGCTCGGCCGGCGGCGGCCCGAAAATCTCCTTCGCCCCCTCGGCCACCTTGGTTTCGATCGTGTACTGCATCAGGGTAGCCGCGACGGCGGTCTCGACCGCCTCCGCCTGGCCCGTCAGGTGCGGTTGGGCGGCGAACGCCCCGCTGCAGGCAGCGATGATCACCCCCACCCCCAGGACGCAAATGCACAGGATAAACGGCGTGTACAGTCGCCGGTTCTTCATAACTGCCCTCCAAAGTGTTATGAAGCGCGGGCTGCGCAGGCTGGCAGGCTCCGCTGAACGTTACAACTTCTCGCATTATTATGGCAGAAAAGCGCGCCTTTGTCACGGATGATTTT
>JADYYC010000385.1 GCA_020853835.1 Anaerolineales bacterium | reverse complement strand
CTGGTTTGCCAAGAATAGAATCTTATCTGGAATCGACCTTTAAACCGGTCTCTCCGCGCCCGGATTTTGTGGTGAATTTACGGTCTCGGCTGGACGACCCGGATTTTATCAATCAGAAAGAGATTTCGGATTTAGATTTTGTGTTGCTGGCCGTTGGGGCGGTGATTGTGACGTTCTTATTGATAGCAGGACTGATCAAATTGATCATAGAAATAGCCGGGGCGAGCCATATCTTGCATTTGACCGGTCGTCAGGCTGATATCAGAAACCACGCCATCGGCCAGGATGAGACCAGCTAAGATAATTATCGTCTGAAAATTACCACGTTCTCTCCAGCACAATGCTTCCAACTGGTTACACTATCTATAAATGGCAAAAGATCTGAGAAAGTACGCCTCACAGACCAATTTTAGGCTCTTGTTAGGGTTTTTTATTGTGCTCTTGGGTGTGGGGCTGGGATCAATTTATCTATTTTGGGGAGCGGGCCCTGCCCTCAGCGGGTTATTATGCATCGGTTTGGCGCTAATCCCTGCCATCATTATTTGGTTATTACTCGCGCTTCTCGGCTGGATTGTGAAGAAATGGGATCAATAAACCAGTTTGCGGACAATACTCTGCAAGACGAAGTTGATGGAATTTTATTCAAGTATCGCTTTCCTCCGAGCAAAGCGCCAACAAGGTTGTGTCTGATGCTGCATGGCTGGACGGGAGATGAGAATTCGATGTGGATTTTCGCCTCACGCCTCCCCCAAAACGCCTTGCTGGTTGCGCCGAGGGGGCTGTATCCTAGCCCATCAGGCGGGTACAGTTGGTACCCGCGAGACGTAAAACGGTGGCCAAATTTCGAGGACTTCCTTGAGGCGGGTCAGGCCATTGTAAGTTTGCTCAACAGCCCCGCGCTCGTTGCTGCTGGCCGTCTGCCCGTCAGCGCGGTCGGGTTTAGCCAGGGGGCGGCTTTGGCGTACAGCATCGCATTCAGCCAGGCGGTTGAATTCCAGGTTCTGTCCGGTCTGTCAGGCTTTGTCCCCGAAGGGGTCGAGGCGGGTAATGGAAACAAACCGCTAAATGGGCTGCCTGTTTTTGTCGCACACGGCACAAAAGACAAGATCGTGCCGGTTGAGCGGGCACGATCTGGAAATCGCATCATGGAACAGGCGGGAGCGCAAGTAACCTATTGCGAGGATGACGTTGGCCACAAGTTGAGCGCGGCTTGTTTCCGCGGGCTACAAGAATTTTTCAAGCGGCATTGATCTTACGCCGAATTGGCAGGCTGTCCAGCAGCAAGCTGCGGGCCGCAGCAAGCTGCGGAGCTCAGACTCTATTTATGCCCAGGCGGCGGCGAGCTGGACGCGGGTGTACGCAAGCCGCTCCATCAATACTTTGGTCACCTGCTGCATCAACAAGAAACCCAATTGATGATCTTCTTCCATCATCTTGCGCAACGGAACCGCGTCCATTTTTACATACTTGCTTGGCTCTGAAGCCTTGGCAGTGGCGTTTAACACGTAAGGGTCAATGAGTGAACTGACGCTGAACACCTCGCCAGGGTTGATAATCCCGACAGAAAACTCCTTACTCCCTTTTGGGCGGAATGGATCTTCAGTCTTGTAATACAAATCGACATTCCCTTCGAGCAGTAAGAACAGGTGGGTTGCAGCCTGGCACTCTTCAAACAGCACCTCGGCCTCATCCGTTGAATATTCATCGGAGATCATGGCAAATTCAGCCAGTTGTTGACTTGAGAAGGGTGCAAAAAATGGAAACCGGCGCAGCAGCTCGGGTGATATCATGGCAGGATCTCCTGTTTGTTAGATATTTTGGAACAGTCTTTTTCTTGAGGCGGGATCGAGGTGATCTCTTGTAAACATTCGAACACGGCTTCTACCGCCGCCGGTATGCCTGCTTCCACTTGCGGCGAAAGCTGGTCACTAAAATCATACACCTGGCGCGATTCGATGGCGACGATGAAGATGTTCGAGGGCAGGCTTGCGCCCAACTTCCGTCCCATTTCGACCGCGTTCTGCAATGAAACGTCATGCGCAGAGGCGAGATGGTTGGCTGTTTGGTGGGGCAGATCTTCGAGTCTGAGGCGGATTATCGAGCCGACCGGCTGCTTATGGGTCACAATCGCATCGACCAGTATTACATTTTCGAAGCCGATCATATTTTCCATCAGGCTTAAGCCGCCCAAAGAGAGGTATTCAAATTGTACCGGTTTCGAGCGGCCTGGGATACCTGAGTCTAAATCAACGGTTTTCCATTCGCGTTCGATTGCCTCGACGATTTTCCAGCCCGCTCCATCATCGCCAAGGATAGGGTTGCCAAGCCCGATTATGAGAATACCAGGTTGGATGGCAATGTCATCGACGGCCTGTCCAACCTGGTAAGAGTTCTGGGTTTTCATTCGCAGTACTGTTTCACGACCTCGACGGTCTCGCCTTTTGCGTCTCGGATGGTGATCTTCAGAGGCATCTGACCGGGGAGGGTGTGCGCCGCGCAGCCGAAACAGGGATCGTAGGCCCGGAAGGCCATTTCGACCATGTTGAGCATTGGCTCGGTCACCACTTTTCCCTTTTTGATCAGGTTCTCGGCAGCTTTCTTGATCGACATGCTGATCGGGGCATAGTTATTGGTTGTGCCAACGATCAGGTTGACTTCAGTCAAGATGCCGCGCTCGTCGGTCTTGTAATGATGGGTCAGGTGTCCGCGGGGCGCCTCCACCGTTCCGACGCCCTCAGTGGGCGTTTCGGTTGGCACACGGTGAAAATCCCGTCCGGTGATTTCGGGATCGGTCGACAGCTCCACGATCCGCTCGGCCGCGTAAAGCACCTCGATCAGGCGCGCCCAATGGGTTGCCAGGCGCTGGTGGACGGGTTTTCCACCCAGGGTTTCATAGAATTTTTGATATTGTTCCTGTGCCAGCGGGGTTGCCATGCCGTCAGCGGCGTTGAGGCGTGCGAGGGGCGTGGAAAAATAAACGCCCGAATCCATTCCGTCAACGAACCCTTTCCATCCCACTTTTTTGAGATAAGGGAATTTCAGGTAGGTCCAGGGTTCGACGTGCTCCGCGATCCAATCAACGTATTCAGGCGTTGCGTATTTTCCCAGGCGCTCGCCTTCTGGATCGACGACACTGGCCATTCCATCGTAGAAATTGACCCTGTTACGTTCGTCAACCAATCCAATCGAATAGGTACGATGGGTATAGATGTCGCCCAGGATCAGGTCTACATATTCCTTGTTCCCCAGCACGATGTCGTTGAAGAGCTTCAGGCTAAACAGCGCAAATTCGACCCCCCAGCGTCCCATCTCTTCGATCTCTTTGCGTTCCTCCTCGGTGATGCCTTTGGTCAGGCCCCCAGGAATAGAGGTGCAGGGATGGATCTTGCGGCCTCCGATGATTTCTACGATCTTGTGGCCGAATTTGCGCGCCTGGATCACCTTCCCGCCTATTTCGAGGCCCACTTTGTGAATTACGCCCAGGATATTTCGCTGTGCAACCGGGGCGTCGGGCCCCATGACGAAATCGGGTCCAGCTAACGCGTAGAAATGGGTGGTGTGATCGGTGAAAAAGAAACCTGAGTATAGAAGCTCGCGTAATTTCTTCGCGGTTGGCGGTGGATCGACTTTGTACACCGCATCCGCGGCTTTTGCTGCTGCCATGTGATGCGCCTCAGGGCACACCCCACAGATGCGATTGGTGAGCAAAGGCATCTCTTCCACCGGACGACCGACGCAGAAGCGCTCAAAACCGCGCAGTTCGGGTATTTGGAAGTACGTATTGGCGACATTTCCTTCTTCATCCAAGAAGATGTCGATTTTGCCATGACCTTCCAACCGGGTGATAGGATCGATCGAAATCTTTTGCATAAGATTGACCTCCAGATGCCTTTGTTCTATTGTTTCCAGACGGGTTTTGCTGCCCGCAACAATGAGCCAGCCAGGTTGAAGCGATAGAACTGACCTGCTGGATCGGGCAATTGGTCTAGGATCTGCTCGATTTCCGCAGGATCGTTGCTGTCGATGACCGATGCAAATGCGCTCATCAGCCGTGCGCCATAGTCGACCACGCCCTCTGCCGGACCATAGCAGCCGATGCACTGTGCGCCCGCTTGCGGGCAAAGCGCACCGCACCCGCTGCGTGTTGCGGGGCCATTGCATGGAATGCCCTGTTCAAGCAGGCAAAGATCCGGATCGAGTTCCGCGATATCCTGGATGCGCTGAAATCCTTTGATGGTTTTGACGTTGCGCTGGCGTGGGCATTCATCACACACGGTGGAATTGCCAGCCCCGATGACTGAGCCCGCAGGCGGCAGGCTTGCCTGACCATGTATCACCTGGATCACCAGGTCGATGACCTCGGCTATCTGGTGCGATTCGGGTGGGCAGCCTGGCATATAATAGTCCACATCGATGACCTGATCGAGAGTGCGTAACACTGGATAGAACTTGGGGATGTGGATATCCCCTTCAGGCACTTTCGTTTGATATTGAGGCCGGTAATTCTGCGGGTTATCCGTGGTGATGCTGTCATACACGGCGTCAAAAATTTGTTCGGTTGTAGACAGGTTAGCCAGGCCGGGAATACAGCCCTCGCAGGCGCAGGATCCAAAAGCAACCAGTATCTGGGATTTGCGGCGAAGCAAATGAGCCATCGCCTCGTTTTCTTGATTGCGTATCCCGCCGTTGAACAGCGTTAACAGGATAGACTTGTCTGGCATCGCCTCAACATCTTTGTATTTGGCGTCCATGGCAACCGGCCAAAAAACGACGTCGAAGTTTGCATCGACATCCAGGATTTTCTCCCCGGTGTTCAATACGGCAATCTCACAGCCGCCGCAAGAGGCCGCCCAATACATCGCGAACTTTGGTTTGCCGTTGGCGCTCATGCAGTCACCTCCTGCTCTTGTTCTTTGACGGTGGCGTGAAATCCATTGCTCTCCCACCTTTTCGGCCAGTTCAAAGGTCCCATCGCCCGCACTTCTTCCACCATTGTATTGATTTCATGTGCCAGCTTGACGCCTTCTGCGGCGCTGGCCCAAACCAGTTTTATGCGCCCCGGTTCGATGCCCATTTGCTCGAGCGTTCGACGCAAAAGAAGAAAACGCCGCAGGGCTTTGTAGTTTTGTTCCAGGTAATGACATTCGCCAGGATGGCAGCCGGTGATCAAGACGCCATCGGCTCCTTCCGCTAAAGCTTTCATGACGAATGCAGGATCCAATCGCCCCGAACACATCAGGCGGATCAGACGGATGTTGGGTGGATATTTCACCCGAGCGGTGCCTGCCAGATCCGCTGCACGATAACTACACCAGTTGCAGGTGAATCCAACCAGGATAGGTTCGAATTGTTCGCTCATATTTTCTCCTCTTATGCCATCTCCGCCAGTTTTTCATGCTGGAAGTTGACGCGCATCAGCCCTTCAATCTGGGCAAAGATCTGTTCATTGCTGAAGCAGGTGCCAGAAATTGCCCCTGCCGGGCAGGCTGCCACGCATGTTCCGCACCCTTGACACAGGGCAGGGTTGATCTCGGTGACCATCCGGTCTTCGTGGAACAAGATCGCGTTATATGGGCAGAGGTTGTTGCAGATACGACAGCCCGAACATTTGGACTCATCGACTGTGGCGCGCACAGGTTCGAGGGCGATTTCACCTTGTTGGATGCGCCCAAGCACGCGCGCCGATGCGGCTGCACCCTGTGCCACCGAGGATGGAATATCTTTTGGCCCCTGAACGCAGCCGGCGATGAAGATACCCTCGGTCATCGTGGCGACCGGGTCCAGCTTGGGATGTTTTTCGATGAACCAGCCGTTAGAGCTGCAGGAAATACCAAACAACTGAGCGACTTCATGCGCGTCATGGCGTGGGACCATCGCAGCCGAAAGTACCACCATGTCCACCGGTATCCGCCGTTGAACGCTGGCGAGGGTGTCTTCCACCTGGATAATGAGCTTGCCTTCTTCCTGTGGCAAACGGGCAGCATCCGTCACCTCCGCCACTTTGCCGCGCACAAACAGCGTGCCCTCCTCTAATACGCGCTGGTAAAATTCGTCGTATTCTTTGTAGGCGGTGCGCATGTCGATATAGAAGTTATAGACCGTGGCGCCCGTTCGTTCATGCACCAGGTGGGCAAATTTCAGCGACTGCATACAACAGATCACGGAACAGTAATTGTTGTAGTTGCGGTCCCGGCTTCCTACACAATGGAGGATCCCGACAGAAGTGGGTTTCGTCACGCCATCCCGCAGCACGATCTCTCCGTTTGTGGGGCCGGCAGCGTTGGTCAGGCGTTCAAATTCCAGGCTGGTAAAGACGTTTGCGAGGCGCCCGTATCCGTACTGGCTTACTACCCGTGGGTCGAAAAGATCGAACCCGGTGGCGAGGATGATATTTCCAACCTGCACCGTCACATATTCGTCTTCTTGTTGGAAATCGATCGCATTGGTGGGGCAGAACTTCTCACATGCCTTGCAAGTCCCTTTTTGAAAATAGATGCAATTGGGCACGTCGATGACCGGGAATTTAGGCACTGCCTGGGGAAACGGAGTGTATACTGCCTTACGATAGCCCAGACCGGCTTCATATACGTCGTCAATCACTTTTTTAGGGCATTTTTCCTGGCAGATGCCACAGCCTGTACAAAGCTCCTCGTTGACGTGGCGGGCTTTCTTCCGGATGGTGACGGTGAAATTCCCTACATAACCATCCACATTGGTGACTTCGCTGTATGAAAACAGCTTGATATGAGGGTGGGTTCCGGCGGTCACCATTTTGGGGGTAAGGATGCAGGCGGAACAGTCCAGGGTCGGAAAAGTCTTGTCGAACTGGGACATGTGCCCACCGATGGACGGTTCGCGCTCAACCAGATAAACGGGATATCCGGCGTCGGCGACCTCGATTGCCGCCTGGATGCCTGCAATGCCGCCGCCAACCACCAACGTCGCCGGATGGATGGGGACGTGGAGCGGTTCGAGTGGCTCGTGATGAATGACGCGCTCCACTCCACCGGAGAGGACCGCTTTTGATTTCTCCGTTGCAGCGACCTTGTCGGTGTGGACCCAGGAAACCTGCTCTCGGATCGAGACGAGCTCACACAGGTAAGGGTTGAGCCCGGCATTTGCACACGCTTTGCGAAAAGTGGCTTCGTGTAAGTGAGGTGAGCACGCCGCAACCACCACTCGCGTCAGCCCTTCCTCTTTGATGTCTTGTTCAATTAACTCCTGTCCGAGGCTGGAGCACATGAACTTATAGTCACGCGCGATGACGACGCCACGATCTGCCAACTCCCTGGCAGCCCAGGTCGCCACATCTTCAACATCGACCATCCCCGCGATGTTGGTGCCGCAATGGCAGACATAAACGCCGATGCGCTCTTTTCCTTCAGGATTTGTATGCTCTGTCATTGCGTTTCCTCCTCATCACCGGGCATCTTCGGCATGGGTAAACCGGTCGTCTTTTTGCGCCGCGCGGGTGTTTTGGGTTCTTCCTGAGGCACTTCGATGCCAATTCGGCTCATCGCTTCCTTGGCGCTAACCAGCTCTCGCCCGAAGCCCAGCTTTTTAGCGTCGATCCCGAAAGCCAATCCCATCAATTGGGTGAAGAAAAGGACGGGCATCTTGTAGTTTGTGTGGAAATAGTGGTTTGTTTCGTTCTGGTAGGCGTCCAAATTCATCTGGCACATCGGACATACGGTGACCATCACGTCTGCTTTGTAGTTATCGGCTGAGGAAATCAGCCGGCGGATCAATTCGAAGGCAGTCGTGGGGCTGATCTGAGCCATATGACCCCCGCAACAGTGGGTCTTGAGCGGAAAGTCGATCACCTCAGCGCCGAGGGCTTTGAGCAGTCGATCCAACTCGTCTGGATACTCATAATCTGACCAGCGCTTCTCATAATCCGGTCGCGGAACCATGCAGCCAAGGTAGGGCGCTACACGTAGGCCTTTCAGAGGATGCGTCACGCGCTCTTTCACGACATCCAGGCCGACTTCATTGATCACGATATCCAGAAGATGACGAATCTCCAGCGTGCCTGGCGTGTATTCCAGACCGCCTTCTGCAAGCGCGACATTGACCATTTGGCCCAGGCTTGGTCTCTCTGCCATGTAGTGATCTGCCTTGCTGAGGTTCAGATAACATGCACTGCAGGACGCAACCAGTGTTTTTACGCCATTTGACTGGCGGGAGGCCAGAGCCAGGTTGCGGCTGATCAACGCATAGGCCGGTACGGTGCTGATGCCAAGATACTCTGTCGCCCCGCAACAATTCCAATCTCGTACTTCTTCGAAGTTCAACCCCAGCGGACCCAGCACCTCTTGCATAGATTCGTTATACGCCCTGGCGCTGGTTTGCATAGCGCAGCCTGGATAGAATAAATATTTACTCATCAGACCACCTCCAGCTCTTTTGCGCGTGACAGGATGGCTTTAAGCTGATCGATTCCTTCGATATGTTTAGGGGTAATATCCATACGTTTTTTGCTCAGCATGCCAAGCCCCATGGGCGCCATGCTTGGCAATCGGAGCGGAAAATGTTTGAGGTAGTGGCGAGTAGCCAGGCCGAATTCATAGCTCCGACCGTAATTTTCGACCATGTCGACAAAAGTTTGCGAGAAATCGGGCGCAGTTGAATCTTTGTAGGCCTTGTCTTGGATCGCCATGCTTTTCAAGGTGTACATCACATCTGCTATATGAACATCTTGTGGACATCGTACAACACAGTGATAGCAGGAAACACAAATCCAGGGTGTGTTGCTGCTTAGAGCTTCCTCTCGTAGGCCGGCGCGCACCATGGCAAAAAGCATGCGAGGTGTATGATCCATATCCACCGAACATGGGCACGAACCGCCGCAGGTTCCGCACTGGATGCACATTTCCAGTCGGGATACACCTGCGGTACGCGCGCTGACTTCTTCTAGGAATCTCAGGTTGGGGTTTGGATCCGGAGAACGGAAGGGTTGAGCTGTCAAGTGTCACCTCCTGCAAGGATCGCTTCTAATTTGGTGAAAGGCACAGATAGTCTAAAGGCCTTGATTTCAGGAAAAATCCGAGGGTCAATGGTTTTGATTTGGCGATATTGATCCTCCTGAATAATGATTATTGTTGACTCCGCAGATTCTCATACTATTGTACAAGTATCAATTATTTATCCGGACGTTTCTAGTAACAAATAGCACCCTGAATGAATGATAAAAGTTACTTGTAAAACCTCAGGATTGTTGGTGAAAATTTTCACGATAAATTAGATTGACCTAACTTTTTTATTCCACAGTTCGACGTGCTTCAGCGATCCTTTAAGATCGAATATTGTGTTTGAGGTACAATGGGTAATAATGTATTCTGGAGCAGAGATGAACAGAACTGACACTTTCACCAATAAGGCAATCAACACCATCCGTTTCCTGTCCGCTGATGCGGTACAAAAAGCCAACTCCGGACATCCAGGGTTACCTATGGGGACGGCTGCAATCGCATTCACGATTTGGACCAGGCATCTGCGCCACAATCCAGTCCATCCGAAGTGGGCCAATCGTGATCGTTTCGTCTTGTCTGGCGGGCATGGGTCTATGCTGCTCTACAGCCTGCTTTTTCTCACCGGTTATGGGTTGGAAATGGACGAGTTGAAACAATTCAGACAGTGGGGCAGCCGGACACCGGGTCATCCCGAGTATGGACTCACGTCCGGTGTCGAAGTGACGACAGGGCCGCTGGGGCAGGGATTTGGCAATGGCGTTGGACTGGCAATCGCGGGGAAACACCTCGCAGCAGAATTCAACAAGCCTGGATTTCCAATATTCGACCATTTTATTTACGGGATCGTCACAGATGGTGATCTGATGGAGGGGGTCGCATCTGAAGCGGCGTCGCTTGCAGGGCATCTTGAGCTTGGCAACCTGATTTATCTCTACGACAACAACCACATAACGATCGACGGCGGGACTGACCTGGCCTTCACCGAAGACAGGATGGCCCGCTTTGAGGCCTATCAATGGCATGTCCAAGAGGTCGAGGACGGGAACGATGTCGAGGCCATCGACAGAGCAATCCAACTGGCGAAAGAAGACCCCCGCCCTTCAATTATCTCAGTTCGGACGGTGATCGGTTATGGGCTGCCTCACAAAGCCGGCACAGAAAGCGCGCATGGTGAACCGCCGGGTGATGAAGAATTAGACGGCGCAAAACGAGCTTTGGGATGGCCGGTAGAACCGCGCTTTCTGGTTCCAGAAGATGTGCTGGAATTTTTCCGCCAGGCCCTTGCGGAGGGCGATAAAGAAGAAAAAGACTGGAATGAATTGGTCGATAGATATTGTCGTGAGTTCGGCGAGGCTGGGGATGAACTGAAACGACGATTGGAAAACAGGCTGCCTTCAGACTGGGCGCAAGACCTGCCCGAGTTCGCCCCCGACCCCAAAGGCATGGCCACACGCGTATCGTCAGGGAAGACTTTGAACGCGTTGGCGCTCAAACTGCCGGAGTTGATAGGCGGTTCGGCCGATCTGGCGCCATCGAACAAGACCTGGATCGATCACCAACCGAGTTTTCAGGGTGACTGTCCTGAAGGAAGAAATTTCCATTTTGGCGTGCGCGAACACGCGATGGGCGCGATCGTAAACGGTATGGCAGTTGACGGAATGATCATACCTTATGGTGGGACATTTCTGGTCTTTTCAGATTATATGCGCGGGGCGCTGCGGCTCTCAGCGCTTTCTCATTACCCCAGCATATGGGTGTTTACCCACGACAGCATTGGGCTGGGCGAAGATGGGCCCACTCACCAGCCTGTCGAACACCTGGCGGCGCTGCGAGCCATGCCAAACATGCTCGTCATTCGTCCCGGAGACGCAAACGAAGTGCGTGAAGCGTGGAAAATTGCAATTCAGCGAAGGGATGGTCCTACAGCTGTGGTGCTGACCCGGCAGAACGTGGCGACGCTTGACCGCTCAATTTATTCCGAAGCTCAAAATCTTAAGCACGGAGCCTATGTGCTTGCGGACCTGGGTGGCGCCCAGCCGCAAGTTCTGTTGATGGCAACCGGATCAGAGCTGAGTCTGATCGTGGAAGCGGGCGCCCAATTGAGCAAAGAAGGCGTGCCGGTCAGGTTGGTTTCCTTCCCAAGCTGGGAGCTTTTCAAACAACAACCTCCCGAATATCAGGAAGCGGTGCTGCCAAAATGGCTCAAGAAACGCGTCTCAGTCGAAGCCGGCGTAGCCCAAGGGTGGGAACGTTGGATTGGCGATGAGGGTATCGCGATCTCGATTGAAAAATTCGGCAGTTCGGCTCCTTATAAGAAACTTTATGAAGAATATGGTCTGACGGTGGAAAAGATCGTTGAAGCAGCCAGATCGCTTCTCAAGGAACCTGTCGACAAATGAGCGTTTGGTTTTAGGTGAGCATCACCATACGGGCTGGATAATTCGCATAGCCAATTGTCCAGCCTGTTCTTTTTGTTTTTCTTGTGGAAATTTAATACGAAATGACTCTAACATCTTGATCTCTTAACGAACCCTGTATATAACCTTAACCTGGATTCGTGTATACTAGCGCTATATGCCAATCGAAGACGATGTACGTGATTGGTTGATAAAAGCCGGTTTCTGGAGAAACATCTGAGCATGGACGGACAAGATCCAGGCGTTTCTCCAGAGCAATCTGAGCAATTAAAGTTGGATGAGTCAGATCCTGGTCGACTCGAACTGATGTCGGTGATATGGGAGGCAGCAGAATCACTGACTTCTACCGATACCATTAATCGTGTGAACGGGCTGGAGAGATTGATTGAATTCGATGCAATTCGTCAACTCCCCCTGGTTGCCTATATCCTTGTGACGCGCCTGGAGGAACCTGACATCGAGCTGCGAACAAATATTGTCAGGTATTTGGGCAACCTGATTAATTCGGATAGCTTTACATCTGATCAAACCGAAAAGGTTCAAACGACACTGTTGTCCACCCTTTCAAGCATGCGCACACGCCAGGTGTTCGCATTGCTGCAGGTGTCTGAATACGACAAAACTGCGGAAGCAAGCGTTATGGATTTGCTCAGTTGCTGCTCTTATGCGGGTAGTCATCTCTCCGAGATTCTATCCAACCGGGATCTTCCGCGCGAGATTCGCAAACAAGCTGCTTTTTACATCGGGCAAATTGGCTATCTGGATGCGCTGCCGGTGCTCGAACGGATGGCCAACCGGCTGCAAACTCGAGGGGATGAACAAGAAGCGCTTATACTGCCCGTGCTGCAAGATGCCGTTCTATTACTAACTGCCCCTTAACTCATCAAAACAGGCAATTATTAAATCCCCGCACAAATCAATTTACCTTATAATTTAATCTCGCGAGTGGTCTGAATATCTTTAAAGATCGGCACGCGCAAATAATTTGGGATGATAATAATCTTATGAATTACCAAGTTAAAAAGCTAAAATGTTTTCGATGGCTATTCTGGGGTTTGATCGTCTTGTCTTTCTTTACGCTCTTCTGGAAGGATTATGGCGGCGTTAGTGCACAAATCCCAACCGGGTCTATCCCAACCGTCACTGGAACCCCGTCAGGCGCAATTGCAATCGTTCTGGATAACGAACAGGGTTTTGTCAACGTGCGCGGCGGTCCTTATACTGCTCCTGATAACATTGTGGGTATTTTGGTTGAAGGGTCACAGGTGCCGGCATTGGGCCGCACCCCTGGAGGCTTTTGGATTCAAATCGCTTACCCCGGAGTTCCGGGCGGGGTCGCCTGGGTCTATAGCGAGCTTATAGAGGTGCGCGGCG